>DATDKN010000001.1:0-4239 GCA_036519995.1 Terrimicrobium sp.
TGCGCTTTACCGCCGCTGAGGCCCGGGCATACTCAAGCTTCCTATGAACTCCTCCCTCGGCATTCACCTACCGAAGCATGTCAGTCCGAAGGCTGAATGTAGATGGTGGGAACCGAGCAGAGCTTGCCAGCTGCGTCACAGAGCATCGCATGCGGTGTGCTGCTCGATTGCGACAACCATCAATTTGCAAGTAACCTATGAAACTCCCTACCCCTGAAATCTGGTTCATAACCGGCTCGCAACACCTCTATGGGCCCGGTCCGCTGAAGCAAGTCGCCGCAAACTCCCAGCAGGTCGTCGATGGGTTGAACGGTTCCAAGCGCATGGCATTGCCCCTTGTCTTTAAGTCGCTCGTCACCCGGCCTGAGGAGATCCGGCAGGTCTGCCAACAGGCAGGTAGCGAAACAAACTGCGCGGGTCTGATCCTTTGGATGCACACATTCTCGCCCTCGAAGATGTGGATTGGCGGACTGAAGGCTCTCCGCAAGCCGTTTCTGCACCTGCACACGCAATTTAATCGGGATTTACCTTGGAGTGAGATCGACATGGATTTCATGAACCTGAATCAAGCCGCACATGGCGACCGCGAGGCGGGTTTCATCCACACGCGACTGCGGCTCAATCGCAAGGTCGTCGTCGGTCATTGGTCGGATCCGGAGGTGCAGGATCGCATCGGTGGGTGGATGCGCGTGGCCCGGGCATGGCATGACTGGCAGGGAGCGGAGTTCGCGCGCTTTGCCGACAACATGCGGTATGTCGCGGTCACCGAAGGCGACAAAGTGAGCGCGGAGGCGTGCTTTGGCTATTCGGTCAACCACTACGCCGTTGGCGATTTGGTCCAGCACGTGAACGCGGCCAGCGATGCCGCAGTAACAAAGCTGTGCGCGGACTACGAGGAGCGCTATGCGGTCGCGACGCCGCTTCGTAAAGGCGGCGCGCGTCACGATTCTTTGCGAGATGGAGCCCGCATCGAGCTGGGCCTGCGCTCGTTTCTCGAGGACGGCAACTTCAAAGGATTTACCACAAACTTTCAGGACCTCCATGGCCTCAAGCAGCTCCCGGGCTTGGCCGTTCAGCGCCTCATGGCGGATGGCTACGGTTTTGCTGGCGAAGGCGACTGGAAGACCGCCGCTCTCGTCCGCGCCATGAAAGTCATCGCCGCCGATCTCAAGGGCGGCACTTCATTCATGGAGGACTACACCTACCATCTCGCTCCCAAAGGCCATCAGGTGCTTGGTTCCCACATGCTGGAGGTTTGTGAGTCCATCGCCGCTGGCAAGCCGAAACTGGAAATTCATCCTCTGGGCATCGGAGGGAAGGAAGATCCCGTTCGGCTTGTCTTCGATGCACCACCGGGTGAGGCCATTAATGTCTCGATCGTCGACTTGGGAAATCGATTTCGGATGATTGTCAACGAGGTCAACGTGGTAAAGCCGCAAAAGCCACTTCCGAAACTCCCGGTGGCCCGCGCCATCTGGGAGTGTCTGCCCGATTTCAAGACCGCACTTGCGGCTTGGATCTACGCCGGAGGCGCCCATCACACGGGCTTTAGCTATTCAGTAACAACGGAGCACATGGAAAATCTGGCCGAGATTGCCGGCATCGAGCTGGCTTTGATCGATGCCGCGACAACCATCCGCACCTTCAAGCAGGAGTTGCGCCAGAACGAGATCACTTACCACCTCGCTCCTGGCCTCGGAGGACTCTAGGTTGACTCGCCGCAGACAAAACTCGCTGCCGCCCGTGGAATCTGGGACGATCTCCGCGCCGCCTCGATGAGCTACCGAGCAATTCAAGACGAGTGTTACGAAGCGAATCTCCAACTTCCGAAGTTGGGCTTAGTGGACCTGACCTTCGGCAATGTCAGCGTCGTTGACCGGGCGAGCGCAGTCTTCGGAATAAAGCCCAGCGGGGTGGACTACGTGAAACTGAAGCCGGAAGACATTGTCCTTATCGATCTTGAAGGGAACCAGGTCAGCGGCACGTTGCGACCTTCATCCGACACACCCACTCATCGCCGGTTGTTCCAAGCCTTTTCGGGCATCCGTTCGGTTGTCCATACGCACTCGCGCAACGCTGTTTGCTTCGCGCAAGCCAGAAAGCCGATCCCCTGCTTCGGAACGACTCATGCTGACTACTTCTACGGCGAAGTTCCGGTTACCCGCTCGATGACTCCGGCGGAGATCCAAAGCGCCTACGAGTGGGAAACCGGGAATGTCATTGTCGAGCGCTTCGAAAACCTCAATCCCGAACAGGTTTGTGCAGTCCTGGTCGCGGGGCACGGACCTTTCGCGTGGGGACCCTCCGGCGCCAAGGCTGTCGAAAACGCGCTGGCCCTGGAAATCGTTGCGGAAATGGCTTGGAAAGCGCTCCAAATCAACCCGGCGGCTAAGCCAATTTCCCAGGCTCTACTCGACAAACATTTCCTACGGAAACACGGACCCGGCGCGTACTACGGTCAATAGGTGTTCCGCCCTACATGGCCACCACTTCGACGCGGCGATTTTTCGCGCGACCTGATTCATCGGTATTCGGGGCCACTGGCGCGACCATGCCCACACCGACAGGAACGATCAGCTCGCCGTTTACTCCATACTGCTTCTTCAATGCGTTGACGACCGCTTCGGCCCGACGCTTGGACAGTGAGCTGTTGTATTCGAGTCCACCCTGATTGTCTGTATGTCCAACGATCAGGAACTTCTTCCCCCTTGTCTCCTTCAGCATTGTCGCGATTTCGAGGAGAGTCGCTGCCGATTCGGGCTTAACTTCAGCTTTATCAAAGTCAAAAAAGATCCCGTAAATCGCGATCCTGCCCGTCTTATTAATGGTTGAACTGATTTCGTCGGCCTTCACGACGACCATTCGTTCTTTCATCGCGCCTTCCCTAAGAACGTCGACGCGGAGGAGAACGCGTCCCACCTCTACACCCTTAAGTTTTTGGCTGTCTGCCCCAATCCCCGAATAGTCGTTTATCGCGAAAGCATAGAGAGAAACGTAAATCGCACCTTCGGCTCCCGTGAGCTTATACAAGGCGTATCGTTTGTCGTCGTGATTGAAATCATGGACATAGTACAAAGGTTGATTTCCTTTTACTTCTGGATAGATGCGCGTGACGAAACGATTATAGCCGTCGTCCAAATCGTCGCCATTCCCCTCAAATAAACGTTCATAACCTTTCGCCTTCAGCTCTGCCTCATACTGGCGAATGCCCTCAAGCGTTGTCGTCTCCGGCGGAAGCTTATAATAGATCGTCGTGCGCGGGCCCTCGGCTCGCAGAGTCTTAGTTTCCTTAATTGCTTGCGCACGAGAGTCGAATTGAACTTTCTCCAGGGCAAAAAGCCCCGTATCGAACTTACTGGCCTTGTGGTAGAGAATCTCTGCTCCCTCGATCCGCTTGAGTGAGGGATCGTCCTTCGAACCCGCCACATCGGCTGCGAGGCATTGGCCACATCTAAGAATGGCCATGGCCGTGAGCGCAGATAAACGTTTCATAAAGTCAGAACGTATAAACATCATCAGACAACGACAAGCCCGCAGCCGGAGAAAACACGATGACGCGAAGCCTTCCGGGCACGCGATGATATTTTTCCAGACCTGCGCAACCAAGCGTGCAAGGCCCTTACAAGGCCAACATCTTCTAACTGCCCGAGATATTTATTGGTTCAGGTAGAATTTGCGGCGTATCTGAGAACAATGCTCCGCGATCTCCGGCTGCACCATTTTCGCTGCTTCGATCATCTCATCTTTGAGCCCGCTCCAGGTCTAAATTTGATCACAGGTGCGAACGCCCAAGGGAAGTCGTCGCTCCTCGAGGCGGCCTGCGTCCTGCTGCGGTTGCAGTCCCCGCGATCGGCCTCGCTGGTCGAGGCGGTGCGTTTTAACCAGCCGGGGTTTGCTCTGGATGGCCATTGGAACGATCGACACATGAGCGTGAAGTTTGTCGATTCGCTAAAAGCCTTTGCGCTCGATTCCAAGCCCCAGTCGCGAACAGCCGATTATCTGGCAGTCGCCCGAGTCTCATGGATCTCCAATGATGACATCTTGCTTGTGCGGGGATCAGGATCGCATCGCCGCAGGTATCTCGATTTTCTGGGCGCGCAGGTCGCTCCGAACTACCTGCGTCATCTCCGAGCCTACGAACGTGCGCTTCGTTCCCGAAATGCGCTCCTCAAAGAGGACCGACCTCGACGCGAAATCGAAGCGTTCGACAAGCCATTGCTCGAAGCAGGTGGCCACCTC
>DATDKN010000002.1:0-3841 GCA_036519995.1 Terrimicrobium sp.
ATTGTTCACAACCTCCTTCTGCTCGGCGGCAAAGTTCTTCACAAGCGGCGGCTCCTCTAAGCAAGGTCCTCGGGAAACCTTGCTCCGCCCCTTATGAATAACTTTTGAGACGGTATCAGCGACGGTGTCCTCACCGTCGAGGGAGCTCGCTCGGCGCCGGGGAGGCGCCTAGGCTGCCCGCGACAGCTACTTCCCTTCGATCAAGGCGGCTTGGGCGGCGGCAAGGCGGGCGATTGGCACCCGAAATGGAGAACAACTCACGTAATCGAGACCGATTGCGTGGCAAAATTTCACGCTGTTCGGTTCGCCGCCGTGTTCCCCGCAAATGCCCAGCTTGATGTCTTTGCGGGTCTTCCTGGCTCGATCTCGGGCCATTTTCATGAGCTCGCCAACACCCTCCTGATCAATCGAGGCGAAGGGATTCGCGGTCACAATCTCATGCTCGAGATAGGTGGGCAGAAAGCTGCCTGAATCATCCCGGCTCATGCCGAGGGCCGTTTGGGTGAGGTCATTGGTCCCGAAGCTGAAGAACTCTGCGTCTTCGGCGATCTTCTCGGCGGCCAGGGCTGCGCGGGGCACTTCGATCATCGTGCCGACCAGATATCTAAGCTTTGCCTTTTTCTGTTTAGCGACCTCCTTGGCCACGCGGTGGACGATTTCGATCTGGAGCTTCAATTCCTTCGGGAATCCCACCAGCGGCACCATCACTTCCGGACGCACCTTGATGCCTTCAGATTGAACCTGGGCGGCCGCCTCGAAGATGGCGCGGGCCTGCATCTCGGAAATCTCCGGATAGACGATGCCCAACCGGCAGCCGCGATGGCCGAGCATCGGATTGAACTCGTGGAGTTCGTGCACCCGCTTCGAGATTTCGTCCTGAGAAATTCCCAGCTTGCCCGCAAGCGCGTTCTGCTGAGCGTGATCATGCGGGAGGAATTCGTGCAGGGGAGGATCTAGCAGGCGAATGGTTGCCGGAAGGCCATCGAGCGCGCGAAAGATCCCGATGAAATCATCGCGCTGATAGGGGAGCAGTTTCGCGAGCGCCTTCTTCCGGTCTTCGGTCTCTCTGGCGAGAATCATCTCGCGCATTGCATCAATCCGATCTCCTTCAAAGAACATATGCTCGGTGCGGCAGAGCCCGATTCCCTCGGCTCCGAAGCCAATAGCATTTTCGACCTGCTCGGGCGTATCTGCATTCGTTCGGATGTCGAGCTTCCTGGATTTGTCAGCCCAGCTCATCAGGGCCGCGTAATCTGCATAGCGCTTACTTTTCTCAGGCTGAAGGGTCTTGCTGACAAGGACCTGGACGATCTCGGACGGGGCGGTGGTTACTTCTCCTGCGAAGACCGTTCCCGCCGTGCCATCGATAGAAATGAAGTCACCCTCCTTAAGGACGTGGCCGTTCGCCGTGACGGTCTTGTTCGAATAGTCGATCCGCAAATCGCTTGCCCCGCAGACGCAAACTTTTCCCATCTGGCGGGCAACCAGGGCGGCATGTGAAGACACGCCACCGCGCGCCGTCAGGATACCTTCGGCAGCGATCATCCCGCGAAGATCTTCGGGAGAGGTTTCTATGCGAACAAGAAGGACGCGCTCGCCACGATGCGCTCGCAACACCGCTTCCTCCGCCCGAAGCACTAACCGTCCACTGGCTGCCCCGGGTCCCGCCGGCAACCCACTGGCAATCAGCGTCGCTTTTTTCACGCTCTCCTTGTCGAAGATGGGTGCGAGCACGTGGCTGAGAGAGTCCGCCGGGATTCGAAGGATGGCCTCCTCCTTGCTGATGAGCTTTTCCTTGACCATGTCCACGGCGATCTTGATCGCGGCCAGGCCGGTGCGCTTGCCATTGCGGGTTTGCAGGATATACAACCGATTGTCCTCGATGGTGAACTCGAGATCCTGCATGTCACGGAAGTGCTTCTCGAGGAGCTCACGCACTTTGAGCAGCTGCTGGTAAGATTCCGGCATCTCTTTGCTGAGCTGCAAGACGGGGTTCGGCGTCCGCACTCCCGCGACGACGTCCTCCCCTTGCGCGTTGATGAGGTACTCGCCATAGAAGACCTTTTCGCCGGTCGCTGGGTCGCGGGTAAATGCAACTCCGGTGGCGCTGGTTTCGCCCATATTGCCGAAGACCATGGTTTGCACGTTGACCGCGGTGCCCCACTCGTGCGGGATCCCATACTTCCTGCGGTAAACAATTGCGCGGTCGTTATTCCAGGAGCCAAAAACCGCGCCGATCGCGCCCCACAATTGAGCCTTGGGATCCTGCGGAAAGTCTTTGCCGGTGCGCTCGCGAATGAGCGCCTTGAAACGAGACACAAGTTCCTTCAGGTCGTCGGTGCTTAGCTGCGTATCCGGGAAGTGGTGGTTGCCATAGCGCTCGTCCTTGAGGCGCTCGATGGTGCTTTCAAACGGCTCATGGTCTTCCTCTGGCCGCCGCTGGACTCCCATGACAACGTCTCCATACATCTGGAGAAATCGCCGATAACTATCCCACGCAAATTTCGGGTTACTCGTTTTGGCCGCGACGATGTCCACGGTGGCGTCATTCATCCCGAGGTTAAGGATCGTGTCCATCATCCCTGGCATGGAATCGCGGGCCCCCGACCGAACCGAAATTAACAGCGGGCTTTCCACACCGCCGAGTTCCTTACCCAACGACTTTTCAATCTTCGCGAGCGCCTCATCGACCTGCTTGGCGAGTTGCGGAGGATACGAACGCTTATGTTCATAGTAGTAGGTGCAGACCTCCGTCGTGATGGTAAACCCGGGCGGGACCGGCAGACCGATGCGGGTCATCTCGGCCAGCCCGGAGCCTTTGCCACCCAGGAGCGCGCGCATCGCGCCAGTGCCGTCGGCTCGTCCGTGGCCGAAGTAATAAACATATTTTCCCCTTGGAAGAGAGGCTTTCGAAGACTTGGATTTTTTGGGCATAGCAGGAAAAAAACGACGCGGCACCCCTGCCATTTTTGCAGAGGCGCCGAAAGCGTCAGCGTAGAGCGGAACGATTCTCCGCGAAAAAGTTCTCTAAGACGACATCAGGGGCGGGCACCGACGGCAAGCACTTCATTCAAGAGGCGTTCGAATTCCTCGAGCCCCGTGCTGGGAATGATCACCGTGTTGCGGCGGCCGTGTGCTTCCTCGGTAATCCGGAGAAAGCGACCACGGTCGTTCTCGCGAAACTCGATGAAGAAATGCTTGCGCTCGACCTGAACCTCGCGCGACTCAAGTATGGTATCCATCAATTTACACAGTTGGGAACATTATGATTGAAAATCATCTGAGGGCGGGTAACAACTTAATTTTTTAGGCTTTCAGCGAAATTCTCAGGGAGCTCACGCCGGCCGAAAGTCCACCTGCTGCTTGAAAGAGTCCACTCTGGTGACTTGAACGCGGATTTCGTCGCCAACCTTAAATACGCGGCGGGAGCGGCGACCCACCAGGCGCGAATGGGCCGCATCGAGAAGAAAAAAATCGCCATCCAGCGCGGAGACATGCACGAGCCCGTTCATGAGAAAGTCAGGCAACTCGATGAGCAGCCCATAGTTGCGCACTTCGAGAATGCGCGCCGGAAAGATGTCGCCGCCGTCACCTGACGAAAGCTGGTTTTGAAAGAACTCGAGCTTCTTGAGTTTGACGGAGTCCTTCTCGGCGTCCGCGGCGATTCGTTCCGTCGTGGAGATGTGGTCGGCAATCGAGCCAAGGCCCGAGGAATCGGCCCCGCGCTTGGTGAGTCCCAGCAAATAAGCCAAGGCGCGGTGGACGACGAGATCCGAGTAGCGCCGGATCGGGCTGGTGAAATGCGTGTAGTCCCTTTTGTGCAGACCGTAGTGCCCGAGCG
>DATDKN010000003.1:0-7059 GCA_036519995.1 Terrimicrobium sp.
CAAGAAGATCTCAAACGCCACATCGAGCGAAAATTTGGCAGGGAATATCGAGATCGCTTCTGGGCGATCCAGGAAAAACTATTCGAAGAATTAGGCTATCGCGACTACCTCGGCGCGCTCCAACGCTTTCGCGTGGAGAATCCCTACGAGCCGCATCTCGTGACAGCGGCCACGTTTTTGGTTGATTATCCCTTTGCCAATCGCCTCTACCCGGAAGCGCTGGACGTGCTGGAGCAATTCCGACACTGGGGACAGACTGTGATTCTCTCCGACGGCGATGTTGTCTTCCAACCTCGCAAAGTTGAACGCTCCGGCATCTTTGAGGCGGTGGACGGTCATGTGCTCATTTACATCCACAAAGAGGAATCGCTCGAGGATGTGGTGCGACGCTACCCGGCTGAGCACTACGTCATGGTGGACGACAAGCTGCGAATTCTGACGGCCATCAAGAAATATTGGGGCGATCGCGTTACGACAGTTTTCCCAAGACAAGGGCAGTTCGCTTACGACCCGCAAGTCCTCGCTTCTTACCCGCCAGCCGACATCACCGTCGATCGCATTGGCACTCTTCTGGAAATGGATCTATACAATCTGCTCGAGAGCCGTCAACCGACGCGGCCTACAGGTGCGGTTTGAAGAAGACTCCAGGGCCGGCACGGGCGCGGTTTAGCCTACGATCAGGATGGTATTTTGCTGGAGCCAAGACCGTGTGAAAGAGCAACTGTGTGGCGCCTAGTTTAATGAAGGCGCGACCATCCGCTCTGCTTGCCCGAAGCCTGCTGGTGCTCGCCCCGCTCGCCATGCTGGCCGCGGCACTTCAGATGAACCCTCCCCTCGTCTTTGTTGTCGCTTTTGTGGCGTTGATCCCCTTGGCCCACCTCGTGGCGGAGTCGACGGAGATCCTGGCCGCGCGCACCGGACCAAGAATTGGAGGTTTGCTCAACGCAACGTTTGGAACCCTCACCGAGTTCATAGTGATGTTTGCGCTGCTACGCGCCGGTCACACCGACCTGCTGAAAGCGTCCATCGTCGGATCGATTCTCATCAGTCTCCTTCTCACGCTCGGCGCCGCCATTCTCTTCGGAGGGATAAGCAACGGTATGCAACGCTTCGACCAGCAGAGCGTTGGTATGGCCTCCACCACAATGATCTTGGCGGTAGTCGGTCTCATGGTGCCTACGTTCTTCTCGGCAATCACTCAACGCCAGCAGAATCGGATATATGATCCCGGGTTTCAAAGTGAGTCCGTCGACAAGATCAGCCAAGCGGTGGCCGTCATCCTGTTCCTCTTATACCTGCTAACGGTTGTCTATCAGCTTCGCGCACGAGAAGGCGAAGAGTTGACGCAAAAACCATCCAGGCCCCGTGACCCGGAACAACCAGGATGGAGTCTCGGCGGCGCAATTGGGGCACTGATGGCGGCAACCCTGGCCATTGCCGTCCTCGGGGAAATCATTAGCCAATTTGTCGAGCCTTTCGGCAGGTCACTGGGAGTCACTTATCTCTTTGTGGGAGTAGTCATTGTTCCAGTCGCCGGAGCGATTTCTGAGATGCTGGTGTGTGTTCGTATGGCCCGCAATAATCAGGTAAACCTCGCCATTTCGATCCCGATGAACGGAGCAATGCAAGTCTCACTATTTGTTGCTCCCTTGCTGGTTTTTTTGAGCGCACTTGGCCCGACGCCTTTGACACTGTCTTTTGGTGTCTCAGAAGTGATCGCGGTAGCCATCACGGTGGCCCTTGCTGCCTACATTGCCATTGACGGCGTCACCAGTTGGCTCGAAGGGGCGCAACTGCTCGCCTTATGGGGCATGCTGGCCCTCTGGTTTTACTTCTTCCAACCTTGGCCGCATCCCGTCTCGTGAAGGCGAAGCGCGGTGGCAGCGAACGACCCTTCATGTGAAATCTCCTTGATTTTGTTCGATCAACGCGACCTAAGCAATTTCCAGTTCGAAACTGCCATTCGTGAAGCTGCGTCGCATCATGCCTCCCTCTCTTTTCATTTTCGAACGCGCAGGAAGCGCCGCGACAGCCCAGGATGTCCAATTGGACGACGACAAACTTGCTGCCAAGATCACCATTTTTCCAAATCCCTCGCAGGAGCCGCCCTGAATTCAGAAGAGATCTCAAATCCGCAGCGATTCATGCTTCCGCTCGGCGCAATCCTCTGAACCCTTTCCGTCGATGAAGCGCACGAATTGGACCGTGGTCACCGCAGGATTCATTCTTGCGGCGGTTCTTGGGTATCTTGTCCTTCGCCACTGGGTGAAGGTCGAGGCACACGACCTTTACGTCGCTGGCCTGCTTCTGCTGGTCCTCATTTTCACGTTCATCAATCGGCGACTGGCCACATCGGCTCGGGAGTTGCGTGCCGCGGCTCAACGCGCCGACGAGTTGCTGGCCGCGGCTCGTGCGGCGGAAGACAAATACCGGAGCATCTTTGAAAACGCCGGCGAAGGTATTTTTCAGACCGCCCCCGACGGACGCTACCTCTCAGCTAATCCGGCTCTCGCTCGCCTCTACGGTTACGCTCAGCCCGCGGACCTCATTCACGCGGTCACGAGCATTGGCACTCAGATCTACGTCGATCCAAACCGGCGCGAAGAGTTCCTTCAAGAAATGCAAACCAAGGGCGAAGTCTCCGACTTCGAGTCCGAAGTGCGGCGAAACGATGGAAGCCTCATTTGGGTCAGTGAAAATGCCCATGCGGTTCGCGATGAACACGGGCACGTCATCTACTTCGAAGGGACTGTGGAAAACATCACCGAGCGCAAGCGCAGCGAGATTGAGCGCGAGGAACGGACGCAACGTGAGCTCCGCCACCAACGCTGCCTGCTCGATCTTGCTCAGTTCGACAAGAGCGACTTCGGAGTTGCCTTAAGCGTGCTTCTCGAGACGACCAGTCGCACCCTTGGGGTCGCTCGCACGAGCGCATGGCGCATCGTCGACAAGGACACTGCAAACGAAGCCATCGCATTACTCGACCTCTACGATCTCGACAAGCATACACACTTTACCGATGAGCTAATCCTGAAAGGCGGCGATTATCCGCGCTATTTCGCGGCGCTCCGCTCCGAGACTCATATTGTCGCACACGACGCCGTTGTCGACCCGCGCACCAGCGAGTTCACGGAAACGTATCTGAAACCGCGGGGCATCACTGCGATGCTTGATGTCCCTACCTTCATCAAGGGTCAGCTTGCCGGCGTGCTGTGTCTCGAGCATGTCGGTGAATCACGCGTCTGGAAGGATGATGAACTCGCCTTCGCAGCATCGGTCGGCAACATGATCGCTGTCACCTTCGAGGCCGCCGAGCGCCGGCGAGCAGAGGACGAAGCCGATCGGGAGCGAGAGCGCGCCGAACAACTGCTGCTCAATATCCTCCCAGTCACGGTCGCGCAGCGATTACGGCGGGGGGAGGGACTGATCGCCGACCACTATACCGAAGCGACTGTCCTCTTTGCAGACATCGTGGATTTCACTCGGCTCTCCGCGAATATCGCGCCCGAGGCGGTGGTCAGTTATCTCAACGTCATCTTTTCAGAATTCGATCAGCTCGCACACGATCTCGGATTGGAAAAGATTAAGACGATCGGCGATGCCTACATGGTTGTCGGCGGAGTGCCCACACCGCGGCTGGATCACACCGAAGCGGTCGTCGAGATGGCGCTCGCGATGCTGGGAGCTTGTTCGCGGCTCAGTCGCGGCGCGGAGATGCCTTTTACCATGCGCATCGGCATCAATACCGGTCCAGTCGTTGCCGGCGTCATTGGAATCAAAAAATTTATCTATGATCTTTGGGGGGACACCGTGAACCTTGCCAGTCGTATGGAAAGCCACGGCGTTACCGGTGAGATTCAAGTCACCGACACCGTCTATCAACGGATGCGGCAGAAGTATCTCTTCGAAGCGCGCGGTAATGTCGATATAAAGGGCCGCGGTCAGCAGAAGACCTATCTCCTCAAGGGCCGCATCGATGTCCTGGAAGCCGCCATCGGAGAGATACGGAAATGAATCGCGCGAGGTGACTCGCGCGCCTCAGGAAGGCACCTTACATTTGCTCGGCCGCGCGGCTTGTTACGGTCGCAACTCTGCCGATCCCCACCGACGGCGTCGCTTCGCTAAAGCAAAAACGTCTTCCCCAAAGTCTATTGTTTCTGCCACCATGCGTGCGAGTTGAGCACGAGCTCCTCCGAACATCGCCACTCTTCAAACCGAACACGTTGATTTCTTCCTTATGACTGCAAGCATCAAGCCACTTATCAAACGCCCGGCCTGGAAGGCCCTTGCGGCACACTACAAGAAGATCAAGGATGTGCCGCTTTCGAAACTGTTCTCCGACGATGCGAAGCGTGGCCAGCGCCTTACCGTCGAAGCAGCTGGCCTCTTCCTCGATTACTCAAAAAATCGCATCACAGATGAAACGGTAAAACTTCTCATCCAACTGGCGGACGAATCTGATCTGCGCGGCCGCATCGCCGCGATGTTCAGCGGCGAGAAGATTAACATTACAGAAAAACGGGCCGTCCTCCACGTAGCGTTGCGCGCCCCAAAGAATGCTTCGATCCTGGTCGATGGCAAAAACGTCGTTCCCGAGGTGCATGCCGTGCTCGACGCTATGTCCGCCTTTGCCAACCGCGTCCGCAGCGGTGCGTGGAAAGGGCATACAGGCAAGCGCATCCGCAACATCGTCAACATCGGCATCGGCGGTTCGGATCTGGGACCGGTGATGGCCTATGAGGCTTTGCGGCACTATAGCGAACGCGGTTTAACTTTCCGGTTCGTTTCCAATGTCGATGGCATTGATTTCGTCGAGGCAACCCACGACCTGAATCCGGCAGAAACGCTCTTCATCGTCTCCTCGAAGACGTTCACGACACTCGAAACCATGACCAATGCCGAGAGTGCGCGCGATTGGTTGCTCCAGGGACTCGGCGGCAACCCCAAAGCCGTGGCCAAACATTTCGTCGCTGTCTCGACCAATGCGGAAAAAGTGTCTGCGTTTGGAATCGACACTGCGAATATGTTCGGCTTTTGGGATTGGGTCGGGGGGCGCTACTCGATGGATTCGGCAATCGGGCTCTCCACGATGCTGGCCATTGGGCCCGAGAATTTTCGGGCCATGCTCGATGGCTTCCACGAGATTGATGAACACTTCCGCACTTCACCCTTCGAAAAAAACGTGCCGGCTCTCATGGGCTTGCTTTCCGTCTGGAACACTGACTTTCTCGGAGCCGAGACCGTTGCGGTGCTCCCCTATGAGCAATACCTCAAGCGCTTTCCCGCATATTTGCAGCAACTGACGATGGAGAGCAACGGCAAGCATGTGACCCTCGACGGTGCCTCGGTAAACTATCACACCGGTCCGATCTACTGGGGCGAGCCTGGCACCAACGGTCAACACTCGTTCTATCAGCTGATCCATCAAGGCACGCGACTTATTCCCTGTGACTTCATCGCCTTCGGCAAAGCGCTCACTCCGCTGGGCCGCCACCACGACATGCTCGTCGCGAACGTGTTCGCGCAAGCCGAAGCACTTGCCTTTGGCAAGACTGCCGAGCAGGTCAAAGCCGAAGGAACGCCGGACTGGCTCGTCCCGCATCGGGTGTTTGAAGGCAATCGGCCCTCCAATACAATTCTCACGGAGCGGCTAACCCCAGCCGTGCTTGGAAAGCTCGTCGCTCTCTACGAGCACTACGTCTTCACTCAAGGTGTGATCTGGAATATCAATTCCTTCGACCAGTGGGGTGTCGAACTTGGGAAGGCGCTCGCCCAACGCATCATCCCCGAGCTGGAAAGCGAAACGCCGCCGAAGCTAAAGCATGACAGTTCCACCAACAATCTCATTCGGCGCTACCGAAAGTTGAGAGACACGCCCTGAATCGGTAACTCCGGTCCCTTCCGTCCACTTCAGGAGAGCAGCAAGAGTCGGCTCAAAAGAGATTTCCTGAGCGGCCGCCCACGCGTCGCTTGCAGACTGCGCCGCGCGCTTCGGCGGTGAGGACACCGCCGCCACAACTGGGGCGCTTCGCGAGAATACCGTCGCTACGACACGCAAGGGTGCGAGCGCCTTATGGAGATTTGTTGGTCCTCGAGGCGGACCACTTGAAGCCTAGATAGGTCCCATTACTAATGCCCATCAGCAGCAATTGATCACTGCTGAATTCCGGCATGGCCAACTTGTAATAGACAGCGCGTATGAAGATCACTCCGAAAGCGAGATTCCAGCCGATCATCTGAAAGCGATGAAAGCTTGGCCGGCCGTCGTTCGATTCGGAAAGAAGGTCGTTGACCGAGCGGCGCAGTGCCGAACGCCATCCCTTCTTATAATACGCTGCCCGGAGTTCGAGCTCGGCGACCCGCGCCTGCGAACGAAGTACCTCTGCCTCAGTCAGACCCGCCCGTTTTTGAATCTCTCGCTCTGAAAGCGCGAGGGCCTGTAGTTTGTCGGGGTCTTCGAGACTCAGCTCTTCCTTGGTCAGGACGGCTGAACCGCGAGGCGTGGCTGTGTCCGGCTCGTCAGTAATGAGAAATGCGCCCAGACCGGTAGCGGAGCTAAGACCGAGCAGGAGCAGTTCCTGAGCGGTCACGGTTCGGTAATCGCCCGTGACAATCCAAAGAAAGATGTACGATCCCGCGACGATGAAGAACCAAAAAGCCATTTGGCAATGCCCGAGACTGAGGTGCCACAGGCCGTCAGGCGCCATATCGCGAAGGACTTTAGTGGCGAAGGCATAATACAAGAACAGCAAGAAGAGCAGGAAAAAGCATTCCAGCAGCAACCACGTCAGCCAATCGGTCGAAGCCTTTAGACTTACTCTCTGCCACTCCGGCGGATTGGTGGAGGGGTTGATCGCCGTCGGCATGATCTCCGTGTTGCCTCGTTCAAAAAGATCGACCATCGCGATGGAAACATTCATCGGCTTTCGCGCGAACCCGGCTCCGCCAAGCAGCTCCAACCAGAGCGGCTTATTCTCCTCGGTCATTAACACTTTGAAGCGGAGGGCGACGTACTGGTCATGATCGTAATCGCCTTTAGTGTTCTTATGTTCAGAGTAC
>DATDKN010000004.1:0-10938 GCA_036519995.1 Terrimicrobium sp.
ACGGCTGGCGTCGCATCGGGTGCATAACGGACTTCCTTGGCGTCATTCAGACGGAATGCGTCGAGATGCACGATCCACTTGCCGGGACGCACTTGGGCTTTCATTTGACCGGCATCATCTACTGCCACGGGAATCGGACTATCGACCGCCGCAAGCTTCCAGCCTTCCGGCAGAATTGAACCGATCTGTTCTTCTCGATTTTTTCCCGAGACGCTCAGCTCGATCTCGCTCCGAAGCCAAAGCGGAATGCCATCTTCCAGGACTGCATAAGCTTTGATGCCGAGAAAATTCGCCTCGGCCTGCTCGGCGGCGCCTTCTCGTCTTAACCAGAGGTTGCCCTCTGCGTCCCACGCAGGCGATTCGACGACAGCGCCCTGAAGCGTGAGCACGAGCATGCCAATTTCCTTTGGAATCGCCAGTTTGGCCGGAACTTCGCTCCAGCGATAGTTGCCTTCGAGGCGAAATACGCCTGCCGCCAACTTCACTGAAGGTCGTTCTTCGTGCTCGACGATCGGCTGCACGACCCCGTTCGCCTTCACCTCGTATGGCCAGGCCGTTCCATCCCCCGGCAGCGGCACCCATGACTCGCTATAGACGGTGACCTCAAGTTCGAAGCGGCCCAGGGTGGGTTCGATCTCCAGCGTCAGACGCGAGGGCCAAAAACAAAGCGGCTTGTCGGGATCTCGATAGGGCGTGGGACAGACGCGATCCGCATCATCCCAGGTCGCCCACTGCTCCCAGCCTCGCAGCGGGCCGGGAATTTCTCTGGAGGGAGAAGTTGTCTCGGCACGGATGCACAAAGGAAGAATTGCCAGTGCCAGCAATATTGCCGGGAGGCGGAAGCGCGACGGCCTGCTCATAGGAAAGGCCGCTGATTGAACAGATCATTCCGCTGTTGGGCCAGTGGAATTGTTCAACCCAATTGATCAGCGGGCACTATACATCCTACTGATGTGGCGTTTATTGAGTTATGGAACGGTCGGCTTCTGACCTTACGCGGCGTCGTTTCCTGCGAGCGGCGGCGGTGACAGCGAGTTATTTTACGGTGCCAGGCCTCTTTGCTGAAGAACTGATGCGCAGGACGCCCGAGATGACCGTTGGGCCACTCTATCCCGACAACCTCCCGCGCGACACTGACAACGATCTTATCATTGTAAACGATTCGATCACCCCTGCGGTTGGGCAGATCACCCATCTGAGCGGTCGGATTCTCGATAGCAGAGGCGAGCCGGTCCGTGATGCGCTCATTGAGATTTGGCAGGTCGATAGCACGGCTACCTATTTGAAAGAACGGAGTCATCGTCCGGCCGGGAGCTTCGATCCCAACTTCCAAGGGTTTGGCCGCTTTCTGACCGGATCAACGGGCGAGTACTATTTTCGCACCATCAAACCTGTCCCGTATCCAACCCGTCAGGCGCCACATATTCATTTCATGGTGAAAGTGAAGGGTCGGTCTGCCTGGAGTACGCAGCTCTACATTCAAGGCCATCCGGGCAACTTGCGTGATGGTCTTTACCGCTCGATCGGCGATGCAGATGCTCAAGCTGCAGTGACGGTCGATTTTGCGCCGGTTCCAAGATCGCGGATCGGAGAGTTCGTCGCCAAGTTTGATATTGTGCCAGGCTTCACGCCGGCAGGTTGAGCGCACGACTTCGCCACCGAGGAACATATCTGCCGGCCGGGGTTCCTTCGCTCGCTCCAGAATTGCAGCTCGCGTTTGCCGGCGGGAATAGGCATCTATACCGGCTACGATCGCGCGGAGAGTATGCCTAAGGTCCAAGCAAACGGAATCGAGTTGTTCTATGAAGAGAGCGGAACCGGCGAGCCATTGCTGCTCATCGCTGGCTTTGCTTGCGACCACACGAACTGGCGCAAGCTTGTCCCATTACTCGCCTCGAGCTATCGCCTGATTACCTTTGACAATCGAGGCGTGGGACAATCTACCTCCCCAGCGACCCCGTATACCATTGATCAAATGGCGGAAGACACGATCGGACTCCTGGACGCGATTGATCTGACTTCCGTCCATATAGCGGGTCATTCGATGGGTGGGCAAATTGCGCTCGAGTTGGCGCTTGCCTGCCCCGGCCGAGTCAAGTCTTTGATCCTCCTGTCGTCTTGCGCCAAGATGGATGAGCGTGGAAGGACGGTGATCGAGCTGTGGGGCGATTTTCCTAAGCTTCTGGATCCCGCAACGGCGATTCGATTGAGTTTGCCCTGGATCTACACGGCGCGCTTTTACGCAACGCCTGGAGCGATCGATGAGGTCATCAAGGAAATCTTAGCGAATCCATTTCCGCCAAGTGCTTCGGGAATTTATCAGCAAAGTCGCGCAATCACGAGTTATGATGCATCCGCTCGCCTGCGCGAGATCAAATGTCCAACGCTCGTTGTTGTCGGAGATGAGGACATTTTGGGCGGCCTCCCATTATCGGCGGACTTGGCGCACCACATTCCAGGGGGGCAGCTCGTCGTCCTCAAGCAAGCCGCCCACGGTTTGCTGACCGAGTCGCCAGAAGTGACGGCCGCTTCGATGAGGGACTTTTTATCAGACCTTGTAAACTGCAGAACTCGCTAGGCGCACATCACAGGGTGGCCGGCATCTCAGGCGTTTTCGCCTGCGAGGTGGCGGTTCATCTCCCGGCGCTTACTCGCCAGGGTGGCAATGTGGTCGCGAATTGCTGGATAGCGGGCCAAAAATTGGCGGAAGTCACGACGGCTAAGCGTGGCAAACTTGCTATAGTCCAGGGCGGTGACATCCGCGGCGCGTGGCAAGCCGCTGATGAGGGCCATTTCTCCGAAGAAATCGCCGGGTCCCAATTTGATTCGTCGATCTCCGACGGCGACCTCAACCTGGCCGTCGACAACGAAGTAGACAGCATCGGCTTTTTCGCCGGCCCGAATTATTCGCTCACCCGGCTGGGCAGTGCGCGGCTCGAAGTGAAGCAAAAGGACCTCGCGCTGCTCCGGGGTAAGGCCTTCGAACAGGGGAAAGCGGTCAACCAGCTCTTCAGGCGTGAAGGTCTTGTGGGCGGCTGCTTTTCCTTCAGCTTGCCGCCGTGCGGAGTCGAGATCTTCTTTGAGGGTCGCGAAGCGGGAACCGCGTGCATCTTCGAATTGTCTCCTCAGCTGGGGGTTGGAGTGCACGCGTCGAATCAGGCGATCAACGGCCGTGAAAACCATCGGATTGAGCGTGATGGAGAAGAGCGCACCAGCAAGAACGAGGTTGAGGCCCTCTTTTTCCATCAGACCGTAGGTGATGCCGAGCCCGGCGAGAATGAAGGAGAATTCGCCGATCTGAGCCAGCGAGGCGGAGACGGTGAGCGCGGTGCTCAAGGGATAGCCCAACGCCAGCACGATCGCCAAGGCGGCGAGCGACTTGCCAATTACAATCAGCAGCAGAACGGCAGCAACCATCAGCGGTTCGCGGACGATGATCAACGGATCGAAGAGCATCCCTACCGAGACGAAGAACAATACCGCAAATGCGTCCTGCAATGGCAGCGAGTTTGCCGCCGCTTTGTGGCTCAAATCCGACTCGTGTAAGACCATGCCTGCGAAAAAGGCCCCAAGGGCAAAGGAGACGCCGAAAAGCTCCGCGGCGCCAAAGGCGACCCCCAGGGCGACCGCAAGAACGCACAGAGTGAAGAGCTCACGCGACCCAGTGCGTGCCACTTGCTTTAACATCCAAGGAAGCACGCGCGGACCGATCAACAGGAGAATCGCCAGGAAAGCCGCAACCTTGAGAAAAGTGATACCCAGAATGGCGACTAGCCCGTGCCTGGGCGCGGCGTGAGCTGGATCAGCCGCGTGTCCGCCGAACGCTTCTGCAAAGGCGGGCAGGAGCACCAATGTGACCACCATCGCGAGGTCTTCAACGATGAGCCAGCCAATGGCAATGCGACCGTTGGGGCTCTCGATAGCGTTGCGCTCCTCAAGCGCCCTGAGCAGGACCACGGTGCTCGCAACCGAAAGAGACAACCCGAGGACCAAACCCCCTCCAAAGCTCCAGCCCCAGAGTGTTGTCATGCTTACGCCGATAGCCGTTGCGATAATGATTTGGCCGATCGCACCTGGAATCGCAATCCGGCGCACCGCCATCAGGTCGGCTGTGGAAAAATGAAGGCCAACGCCGAACATGAGCAGAATCACGCCGATCTCTGCGAGCTGCCCAGCGATCTCGCGATCGGCCACGAATCCCGGAGTCGATGGGCCGATGCACACTCCCGCGATGAGATAGCCGACCAACGGAGGCAGACCTAAACGAATTGCAATGAAACCAAAAGCGAAGGCCAGTGCGAAACCGATCGCGATCGTCGCGATTAGTTCGACTTCGTGTGGCATGAATTCTCCTGCATGTTTCGACGTTCAATGAGTTTGATGGCCGTCGAATCTCTGTCAAGGAATGCTCGGCAACCCAGGTGGTAGCGGCTTCGAAACTGCCTGCCGAGAAGCTCCAGCTTCGTCCTTGCGTAGCACTTGTGAAGACGCCTTGGGAATTTGAAACCACCGTGTTGGCGAGTTCAATAAATTGATTTCCCTCTCTTAGGAGGGTTGTCTAGTTTCAGCCGAGTCTCCGAAAAACGAATTGATTGCCCGATGCGGATATTTGCCTGCAAAGAACACCTGACCGGCGAGCGCCGTGCTCCGGTTACTCCCACGAGTGTCGCTAAGCTCATCAGAATGGGCGCAAAGGTAGAGGTCGAAGAAGGCATTGGCACATCGATCTTCTTTCGCGATGCCGATTACGAGACGGCAGGAGCCCAAATCGGACGCGACCGCGAGCGATCTCTGCGCGAAGCCGAGCTAGTTTTGCGCGTGCGTAAGCCACCGATCGAGGAGGCCGAACTTCTGGAGCCCGGGTGCATTCAGATCAGCTTTCTCGATCCCTTTAATGAACGGCAACTTGTCGAGCGACTCGCCGCAGTGCGGGTTAGCGCCATTAGTATGGAAATGCTGCCCCGCATCACGGTAGCGCAGAAAATGGATGCCTTGAGCTCCCAGGCCAACCTCTCCGGGTACGTCGCCGTCATCCTGGCAGCACGCTATTGCTCGCGAATTTTTCCGATGATGATCACGCCCGCAGGCACCATCAAGCCGCTGCGAGTGTTAGTCATCGGCGTAGGCGTGGCCGGTCTGCAGGCCATCGCAACAGCGCGACGACTGGGCGCCACGGTTGAAGCTTTCGACACGCGTCCCGCCGTCGAGGAACAGGTAAAATCTCTCGGAGCCCGCTTTGTGAAGATAGACCTTGGAGAGGTCGCACAGACTGCCGACGGTTACGCCAAGCCGCTCACCCCGGAGCAGATCGAAAAGCAGCGCGAATTGCTCGCCGAGCGTGTTGCGTCGGCGGACGTCGTGATTACAGCGGCGCAGGTATTCGGACGGAAAGCACCTGTGATTGTTACCTCAGCGATGATTGGGCAGATGAGTCCCGGCAGCGTGATCGTCGATACCGCCGTCGAGTCTGGCGGGAACGTCGCAGGGGTGAAGCCCGATGAGGTTTCGGAGGTCGGAGGCGTCAAGGTCGTCGCCCTGACGAACTTGCCCAGCCGCGCAGCGACGAACGCCAGCGAAATGCTCGCGAACAATTTCGCGGCTCTCATCGAACACTGTTGGGATAAGCCAAGCCAAACCTTTGCGCTCGATCTTTCCCAGGAGATTTTGCGCCGCGCGGTGGTGACGCACGGCGGGGAAATCTGCAATGAAACAATCCGCGGCGCCTACGGGCTGCCTCCGCTACAGGAACTTGCTGCCACAAGATGAACTCTCAAGCCTACATCGCCACTGTCTACCTTTTCATGTTGGCCGCCTTTTTGGGTTACCAGGTAATTTCCCGCGTTCCTTCGCTCCTGCACACGCCACTGATGTCCGCTACGAATGCGATTTCAGGTATTTCGCTCGTGGGTTCGTTGGTGGCGGCGGGGGCACAGCATAGCACGCTCAGCACCACGCTGGGCTTTATTGCCGTGACTTGCGCGACGACCAATGTCGTCGGCGGCTTCATTATTACCGACCGCATGCTAAGGATGTTCAAGAAGAAGCGCACCGCAGCGTCGGAAGAACAGAAGCCTTAAGCATGCGCTACTATCTTATCGAGGCGAGCTACTTCCTGGCCTCGATCCTCTTCATTCTCGGTCTGCGCGGGCTTAGTCACCCGGAGACGGCGCGACGTGGGATGCATCTCGCCGAATTCGGAATGCTCATGGCGATCATCGGGACGTTGATGCATCAGGAGATCGTCAGCTACGAATGGATCATCGCCGGTCTGCTCTTGGGATCCGCCATCGGCACGGGCATCGGTTTGTGGGTGCCGATGACGGCGATGCCGCAGCGAACCGCCTTTTCCCACGCTTTCGGGGCTTTGGCGGCCGCGCTCGTGGGCATTTCCGAGCATTCGTTGCACGGTGCCAGTCTGAGCAAGTTTACCATGGGAGCTTTGGGTTTTGACGTGCTGCTGGGATCATTAACGACGACCGGCAGCCTGGTCGCATTTGCCAAACTGCAGGGAATGCTGCCAGGCCGGCCAATGACCTACAAGGGACAGAACATCTTTAATCTTTCGCTCCTGGGAGTAATCGTTCTGGCCTTTGTTATCCTGATTTTTCATCCGGGCGCGGCGCCGCTCTTCTACTTGATGGCGGTCCTCTCGCTAATCTTTGGAGTCTTGCTAGTGCTTCCCATTGGCTCCGCGGATATGCCGGTAGTCATCGCGCTGCTCAACGCCTATGCCGGCCTGGCTTCCGCTGCGATTGGCTTTGCCATTTCGAACAATGTCCTGATCATCGCGGGCACCTTGGATGGGGGCTCGGGACTTATTCTCTCGATCGTCATGTGCAGGGCGATGAACCGCTCGATCACCGCAGTCCTCTTCGGCGCCTTTGGCAAAGTGTCCGAGACCTCGACGACTGTCACCGAGGGGACCATGCGAGTGGCTAATATCGAGGACCTCGCCCCGCAGTTAAAGTATGCGCGCCAGGTGGTCTTCGTCCCCGGCTACGGGATGGCAACTGCTCAGGCGCAGCACGCCGTCCGGGAACTTTCCACTGCCTTGGAAGATGCGGGCGTGACGGTGAAATTTGCGATTCATCCGGTGGCCGGTCGAATGCCTGGCCACATGAACGTTCTTCTCGCCGAGGCGAATATCCCGTATTCGCAACTCTACGAGCTCGAGCAGATCAATCCAGATTTCACGGCGACGGATGTCGCCGTTGTTGTTGGCGCAAACGACGTCGTCAACCCGGACGCCCGGGATAATTCCTCAAGTCCCATCTCCGGCATGCCCATCCTCGAAGTTGATCGTGCGAAAGAAGTCGTCGTCCTCAAACGTGGTAGCGGCAAAGGCTTTTCGGGTCTGGAAAATCCACTCTTTACTAAGCCAAACTGTGCGATGCTCTACGGTGACGCCAAAGAGTCGCTGACGCAACTAGCCCAAGCCGTGCTCAAGGACTAGGCAAGCGCACTCCCCGCCAAACCAAAGAGCTGTCCCCAGTTCGAAACGCCATGAAACCACCAACTCCGAAAGGAATAATAAACGAATGGTTCGAGCGAGTCTGGAAGACCGTGAGAAGAACGCCATCGACGCGCTTATGGCAGATGATGCGGTCGCGCATCTTGCCGGGGGCGCGCAGGTCTGCGGGATAGCTCAGTTCTCCAACGTTCATGACATGTTCTTTAGTGCCTTTCCTGATCTTTCAGTTCGTATTCTCAGATCGGTCGGCGATGACACCCAGGCATGCCGGCACTCGGAAGTTTCTGCCACGCATAAAGGCGATTTTTTCGGAATTACTGCGACACATAAAAGAGTTACCTTCAGTGGCATGAGCTTCGTTACCGTCCGCGATGGCAAAATCACCGAGGGGTGGGACTGTTGGGATTATGGAGCCCTGACCGCCACGCTTTCATCTCCGATGGTTTAAAAGATTAGGTTGTCTCAACCGGCGTAGAAATTCACCCTGAAGCACCGAACCGACTGGATTATGAACCGAAAGACAGCATCTACAGATTACCCCATTCATGAGCTTCTGACCGCACGTTGGAGCCCCTACGCCTTCGAGGATCGGAGCGTCGGGGATTCCGATATTCATTCATTGTTTGAAGCCGCGCGGTGGGCTCCCTCTTCCTATAACGAACAGCCTTGGAGCTACATCGTCGCTCGGAGAGAGGAACCCGAGGAGTTCAATAAACTTCTGTCGTGCCTGGTTGAGGCCAACCAGGAATGGGCCAAAGCCGCACCTGTGCTGGTCCTGTGCGTGGTCACGCTGAGATTTACCCGCAACAACAAGGAAAATCGAGCTGCCGTTCACGATCTTGGCCTTGCGGCGGAAAACCTGGTCCTCGAAGCGACCTCGAGAGGTCTCTCCGTGCATCAGATGATCGGCATTGAACCGGATAAGGCTCGCGAGATCTACAGTATCCCCGAGCAGTCCGAAGCATGGACAGCCATGGCCATCGGCTATCGAGGCGAGCCTACCAACTTGCCCGAAGGGCTCAAGGAACGCGACTTAACGCCCAGGACGCGAAAGCGGCTCGCTGAGTTCGTCTTTGCCGCACGCTGGGGAGAGGCCTCGCCGCTCGTGCGGTGAGCGAGGTAGCTTAAATTTTAACGGATTTACGTTATGTGGGACACTTTCCGTTGGCTTAATGAGCCCGTCGGGTGGGACGTTCGCGGAGATGAACTGTCGGTAAAGGTATCGCCCAATACCGACTTCTGGCGAAAGACGCACTATGGCTTCACCCATGATTCTGGTCACTTCTTCTTCCAATCGGTTCCAGGCGATTTCTCCGTCCAGGTTCGCCTTCGTGGCGAGTATGCATCCCTCTACGACCAAGGCGGTTTAATGTTAAGAACGTCCGAAGAATATTGGACCAAGTGCGGCATTGAGTACGTTGAGGGCGTTCAACAGGCCAGTGTCGTGGTGACAAATGAATACTCCGACTGGTCGGTGACCCCGCTGGCGATGAATCCTAAGGATGTATGGTTCCGAATCAAGAAGCAGGGATCGAGTTTCGAGGTCTTTTATTCGCTCGACGCCGACAATTTCTCCATGCTGAGGACGGCTTATCTTCGCGGCTCGGGAGACCTCCAGGTAGGTGTGATGTGCGCGGCGCCACAAGGACCGGGCTTTCGCATCTTCTTCTCGGATTTCTCGATCGCGGCGTTGTGAAAAATCACCCGAAGATCGGAAGCGAACCGGCTGACAACTAGGCAGCTCCGAGTAGGCGTCATGAGCATTCAAAACCTTGATCGTCTTGCGAACCTCATCGTGAGCGAACGGGAAATATTGCTTGCGTGGTGGAGGGAGCAGGTCCGCCAGCTCCCGTCAGCAAAGCACCTCGATGTTCCGACGCTTAACGATCATGTTCCCGCCTTGCTCGATGAACTGGCGAGGGCGCTCCGAAACGTCGCCGACCAAACGATTGCCGAGGCTCTCGTTGAAGGAAGTCCGCCCATCCACGGGCTCGAACGTTACGAGCATGGCTTTGACATCGTCGAGGTGGTTTCCGAATATAATATTCTCCGCGGTTGCATCCACGACTTGGCGGAGAACAACGGACTTAGTCTGTCTGGGAAGGCATTTCACATCTTAAATCGCGTGTTCGATGAGGCGATCGGGCTGGCGATCCAGACCTTTGCCACGCAACAGGCGCTCGAGGTGCAGAGGCGCCGTGACGAATATTTGGCTTTTGTAACGCACGACCTGCGCACGCCATTGAACGCTATTGCGCTGGCGACCAGAATTCTTGAACTCGAAACGGCAACTGACCGAACGGGCGCGAACGCGGAACGTATCTTGAGTATGCTGCGCCGCAACGTGCGCCACTTGGAGTCGCTCATTGAAAAGGTCCTCAAAGAGAGCGCGCATGTGCAAACCGAAATGGGCATGCAGTTGGAGTGCCGGAGGTTTGATCTCTGGCCGCTCGTGGAGTCGGTCATTCAGGATATAAGACCTGTCGCCGACACCGCGGGAACGAAGGTCTTCAACAGAATTTCGCACGATTTGCTAATTTATGCGGACGCGAGCTTGCTCAGGCGTATTTTTCAAAATCTGCTCGCGAATGCCATCACCTACACGCCGCGCGGTGAGGTGGTCATCGAGGCACGCGAAGTTGATCCGGGGGGCTCCATCGAGTGTCTGGTGAGTGATGATGGATCTGGCATTCCAAAAGACCGCCTCGACAATATCTTTAAGAAACTCGAAACAGATCCTCAGAAACAAGGGGGAACAGGGCTCGGACTTGCGATCGTGAAAAGCTTCGTGGAGGCGCACGGCGGAACGGTGAGCGTGGAAACGATGGAAGGGGTCGGCACGACGTTTCGGTTCACTCTCCCTGGCGCCGGGATCCGGCAGGAGCAGCCCGGCCCGGATTTTTAAGCAAATCGATAGGAGCCATGTCACGAATCAATTATTACCAGCTGGCGCCGGAGGGGGTCGGCAAGCTTGCCGCCGTTACCCACTACCTCGAATCAAGCTCGCTTGAGCCGCTTCTTCGCGCTCTCGTCGAGATTCGAGTCTCACAGATCAATGGCTGCGTCTATTGCGTTGACCTCCATACAAAGCAGGCCAGGCGACTTGGAGAGACACAACAACGACTCGACATGCTGCCGGTGTGGCATGAAGCGCCTTATTTTGATGAGCGCGAACGTGCGGCCTTGGCGTGGGCGGAGGCTCTCACCCATGTCTCCAATACGCACGCTCCAGATGCCGACTACGATCCTCTCTGCGAGTATTTTTCCGAGAAGGAGATCGTGGATCTAAGCATTGCGATCGCTGTGATGAATGCCTGGAACAGGATCTCGATTGGCTTTAGAAAGGTGCCCGATTAGGATGGAGTCGAAGCGACCATTCTGATCGAAGCGGTCCAGGGAGAGAGGATGAAAATTCCGAGCCGTCAATTAGGGAAAGTCGGGCCGTCCGTCGGATGCTTGGGATATGG
>DATDKN010000005.1:0-3269 GCA_036519995.1 Terrimicrobium sp.
CAGCGGAATAGTGGTGAGCGCTGATCACGCCGATTGTTTCATCGCCGAGTTGAGGCAGGATGTGCTCGTCGGTGTGCGTGCCGCCAGCGATTACCGGCAGGCGGCCCCTGAGGCTGCTGGTGGCGTACGCATTCGCGAAAAGCAGCGACCACCGCCCCAGCGCCAAGACGAAGAGCGCGTCGGCCTCTTTCTTGACCTGGCCGATGTATGGAGTATAGTCCTGCACGTTCAGCGGCACCCACAGTTTCTGGATGATCTGACCTCCATTGTCTTCGAAGGTCTTCTGAAAGCCGCCCGCGATCTCCCATCCGAAGGCGTAATCGAGCGAGATGATCGCGACCTTCTTATAGCCGAGGACCTTGGCTGCGTACTCGCCGAACGGATGCATGTTTCCGCCGGCAGAGAAGCCCGTTCGGACCAGCCACTTGGGGCGCTTGCGCTGGGTGAGGTCGTCAGCGGAGTTGATCGGGTAGATCGTCGGGATCTCTTGAGCCTCGATGTACGGCACGAGCGCGTACGCCACATTGGAGAGGATAATCCCGGCCAGCATGTGGACCTTGTCGCTTTCGACCAGCTTCCGTGCCTTCGTAATGGCGATCGCAGGCTCGCCCGCGTTGTCTTCGAGGATCACCTCGAGCTTCCGGCCGGCGATCTGCCAACCGGTCTCCTCCCAGTAAAGCTCGCAGCCATTGTACATGTCCTTTCCCGCTTGGGCGATGGCACCCGAGATTGGAGAGATGAAGCCGATCTTGATCGGGTTCTGTGCAACGGCGTCGCCGGCTCCAAGCATCAGAGGAGCTGCGATCAGGGCTGACAGAAAACTGGCTATGGCGCGCATGGGTTCCCTCCTTCTTGATGCACTTCTTTGTCCCCTCCCCAACTAGCAGTGTTTACACGGCGGGTAGTCGCGTGAGTACACAGGATTCTTCAGATACTCGTCCGGCTTGTAAGTCCAGAACTGCGATACATTCTGGAAGGTATAGATGACAGTGTTCTGAAGTTTCCCACCAACCCGCTCCACTTTTCGAACATAAATATTCTGAATCGGGTTGCCGTATTCATCGAAGCGAATGGAGCCCCGGGGAGTATCGGTCAGTTCCACCTTGCGCAGTGCTGCCACAAGGCGCTCCGTATTCTCGGCGTCTCCGCCAATGGACTCAAGCGCGCGCTTGAGCTGAAGCCCTGCCACATAGGTACCCTCGGAATAATAAGAAGGCACTTGCTTGAACTTCGCCTCGTATGCCTGCACGAACTTCCGATTCACCGGGTTGTTCAACGCAGCCGAGTAGTGGAGCGCCGTGACGACTCCGAGGACTTCATCGCCCATTGTTCTAAGCACGTGCTCGTCGGTAAACGTGCCACCCCCGATCAGCGGCAGGCGAGCCTTGAGCCCAGCCTCTTCGTACTGCTTGGCAAAGCGCAGTGCGTCGGCTCCTGAGAAGACCGCGTAGACCGCGTCCACGTCCCGCTTGAGCTGGGCGATGTAGGGGCCAAAGTCCGCGGTGAAGAGAGGCGGCCAGAGTTTTTGTACGATCTGTCCTCCCGCCTCCTCAAAGGTGCGCTGAAATCCT
Source organism: Terrimicrobium sp. (assembly GCA_036519995.1). Taxonomy (GTDB): domain Bacteria; phylum Verrucomicrobiota; class Verrucomicrobiia; order Chthoniobacterales; family Terrimicrobiaceae; genus DASTFP01. The sequence goes on from DATDKN010000005.1 coordinate 1,572, forward strand.
GATGCCACTTCCCAACCAAAGGCGAAGTCGTAGCCGATCATGGCGATCCGTCGATACTTGAGGTTATCGTAGACCCATTTTCCGAACGGATGAGAGGGCTGAGCGCTGGACCATCCGGTCCGGACGATGTAAGGCGTCCGCTTTCGTTGAGTGATGTCTTCACCGGACACGATTGGGAAAATAGCTGGAAGTTTTTTGCTATCAATGTAGTCACGGATGGCGTAGCCGACAGCAGCTGACAGAGGACCAACGAGGATTTGAATCTCTTGCCCTTCTGCCATGCCACGAAGCTTGGTGAGACCGGTGGCGGGGTTTCCCGCATCGTCTTCAGCGATAAGCTTCACCTCCCGCCCGGCTAGCTTTCCGCCTTGCTCTTCAAGGAAGAGCTCGAAACTATTCAACATGTCCTTCCCGTTTGGCGACAGCGGCCCCGTAAGCGACGACATGAAACCGACCTTGATTGGCCCCTTCTGCGCCTCGACCAGGGGGACAGTAAGCAGCGCGATCAGAAAAAAGGCAATGGCGACGATAAATCCCTTGCGCATACGAATCCCCCTTTCAGTTTTTTCTTTTCGATGGACGATCCTGCTTCAATCCGGCGAGCCGTTCCAGAGTTGTTACAATGGCAGCGAGATCTTCCTCGCCTCGTCCGGCCACGGCGGTGGCCGTGGCGAGTTGCTGCGTGACGCTCGTCAGCGGCAGCGGCACCTCGAGGCGCCTCCCCTCCTCCAGGATGAGCTTAAAGTCCTTCAAAAAGAGATCCACTTTCATCTGCGCGTCGAAGCGATGGCTCACCATGAGCGGGCCACGCACGTCCACCATCTTCGATGCCCCAGCACTCTCTTTGAGAATTTCAACCAGCACGCCAGGTGCCAAACCGCCTTTTGCGCCGAGGACGAGCGCCTCTGCAAGCGCAGCCGTGTTGAGCCCGACCAGCAGGTTTGTCGCGAGCTTCGCGAGCGAGGCCATGCCCGCATCGCCAACGTAGTGAGTTTTTCTTGCAATCGCATCGAAGATAGGTTGGCAGGCCTCGGCCCGCGAGCGGTCACCGGCGACAAAGATCGCGCAGTCGCCACGCTCGACCATCGCACTGGTCCCGCTCATCGGCGCGTCAAGAAACCCAAGCGTCTTCGCCGCGACGGCATTGCCGAGACGACGAGTCAGATTTGGAGAGACCGTGCTCATCTGGATCACGGTGCAGCTCTGCGGCGCGGTCTCGATCAAGCCCCCCGTGCCGAGGATCGTGGTCTCGACACTTTCGAGCGACGGCAGGATTGTAAAGACGGCGTCAGCTTCTGCTGCGGCCTCGGCAATGCTCGCCGCTGCGATCAGTCCCTGGGCTTGAAGCGCTTTTACCTGTTCGGGGCGGCTGTCATAGGCCGCAACCACGAAGCCACCCTTAAGCAGCCGCGAAGCTACCGCACTGCCCAGCAGCACCGATGATACCGATTCGTTTCATCTAAGACCTCTTCGCTCAAGAAAAGAATTCTTCATTCAAACATCAGAGTCCGAGATACCTCCTCTTGATCTCTTCATTCTCCCACAGGGCTTGGGGCGCGGACGAGTGCACGATTCGGCCTCGCGAGAGAATGTGAACATGGTCAGAGACGCGGAGCGCGAGCGGCAGATTTTGCTCCACGAGGAGAATCGACAATCCTTGAGACTTGAGATTCTCAATCACGCGGCCGACCTCGCGGA
>DATDKN010000006.1:0-3050 GCA_036519995.1 Terrimicrobium sp.
ACATCGTCGGGTTCGAGCGCGGCGACGAGGCGTTCCACCACGTCGGTGACGTGCTTCCGCCATTTCTTCTGGCCATGCTTCTCCAGTCCGCGCAGGCCCACGTAATCCTCGTAGGTTGCCTTCTTGTAAGGCAGGTGGCCCAACTCCATCGGCTCGACGTTGCCATCCGCAATCAGGGTGGAGCCAAGACCCGTTCCCAGCCCGAGGAATAGCATCTTGCCGCCCTTGTAGCTCCCAAGCGCCTGCATGGCGGCATCGTTGACGACCTTGACGGGAGTCTTGAACGCCGCATCGAAGTCAAACCCGACCCAACCCTTGGCGAGGTTGTGTGGCTCGGCGACGGGCCGATTGCGGAGGACGGGTCCAGGATAGCCAATCGACACCGCGTCATACGTCCAGTCCTCAGCAAGTTTCTGCACTCCGGCGACCATCATCGCCGGCGTCAGAGTCGACCCGGACTCGAACTCGCGGCGCCCTTTCTGGCCCGTTGCTAGAATCTTGACGTGGGTTCCTCCGATATCAATAGCTAGGACATTCATCGTAGGTCCCTGTTTCGCAGTCTGATATTCGGATATTTGATCGACAAGAACAATTTCTCAGCACTTCCAGCGTTGCTCTACAGGTGGCCGCCCCCCAGCGCCGCTCCAACGTGGATGCAAATATAGACGACGGTCTCGATTGATCTCGAGAACGAACCGCTGAGTGCGAAAAGACAAAGATACCAAGGTGGTTGGTAGTGCTTGCAGCTGGGTCAGGAGAGTATTTCAAATCCGAGGCTGGCCAATGAAAGTAGTTGTCGTCGCTTTCGAGCAGTGTAGGGGCTACGCAAGGGAAGCTGGAATAAGACCCAATGCGCATCACACACCTGTGCTGGGCGAACACTCTTCCCCTCACCTCTTTTTTCCCAACTACCTTAAATTTGCCGCAAACAGTGGACCGGTCATGGCAGCAAGAAGTCCCGCCAGTGTGAAGGTCCGCTTTTACCCATTACCGGGAGGGGTCCAAAGAAGGATGTGTAGTGCCATCCTGAATTAACATCAATTCTGCTGAGGATCCAGCGTCACATGAACGGGCAGACGCACGCCGCTTTCAAGCCTCGGCGTTCCCTCTGTCCCCGGCGATGCTCCCGTTGCCCGCGAGTCAGAGAAATCCCGTAGCAGGTTCCAAGGCCAGTGTTTCACTCCCCCTTTCAACCATCTGCCATTTCGAGCCGGTCTAATTCCTCTTCCATCCGATGAAAGGCAGTGACAACTAAACGGTCAAAGTGACACTCGATGGCGGTTTGGGGCCCTGTGGAGCGCGTAGTCACCGAAATCGTCGCGGTATGTCGTCAAGCAGGAATTGATTCAGGCCAGCGCCTGTTCTGAAATGCCTTTGCCCTCCCGTTGGAGTTCCCGCACGAGGCGGGCCAAAAAGCAAACGTGATGGAAAATGCCGAAGTGGCCCATTTTCCGGCGAATTGTTGCCATAACTCCTTAAGGCTGACAAGGGACAATCAATCACGCGGCGTTTCCCCTCCCCTGCCCTCTCCCCCAGGATGCCCTCAAAGCCTTTCTCGGAGCTTCAAGAACTCCTCCACGCCCAGCAACTCCTTCACCTCGGCAAAACTCATCGCCTGCGTAGCCAGCTTATCCACGCGACCGGTGTTCTTCCACGCGTCGCACAAGTCGCGCATGGCCCGGGCGCAGACCATCAGCGATTCGATAGGGCAAACCACGATCTTGTAGCCGAGTTGCTCCAGCTCCTTTACCGAGAGAATCGGCGTCACCCCGCCGGTAAGCATGTTGACGAACAGCGGATGCTTCACCCGCTTCGGGATCTCCTCCAGTTCGGCGCGCGATTCCGGCGCTTCGATGAAGGCGATGTCGGCGCCACTGTCGCAACATCGATTGACCCGATCGATGGCGTCGTCCAGCCCGTTCATCTGGCGCGCGTCGGTGCGGGCGAAAATGACGAAGTCCGGATCGCTCTTGGCCTTCACGGCCGCTTTGATCTTTAACACCATTTCCTCGCTCGGAATGACCCGTTTGTTGGCAAAATGGCCACAGCGCTTGGGCATCACTTGGTCCTCCAGTAAAATCCCGCTCGCACCCGCAGCCTCGAAGGCCTCGACCGTGCGCTGGACGTTATGCAGATCGCCGTACCCGGTGTCGCCGTCGGCGATGACCGGGATGCAAACGCGCGCAGCCATGCGGCGCACCGCATCGGCCATTTCGGACATCGTGAGAAAATTCAGGTCTGGTAGGCCAAGCATTGACGCGCTGGTGCCAAACCCGCCTATAAACACCGTCTCAAAGCCGGCCTGCTCGAGAATTAGCGCGGTGAACACATCGTGAGCCCCGAGGCTGCAGATGATGCCGGGTTGCTGCAGCAGCTCTCGGAGTCGTTTGGGACCGGACTTGGGGCTCATGCGCCTTCTTGTATCACCTTTCCCGTATGTTACACCGCGCGAATTTTCGAACCGGTGGAACTTGTGAAGATCTCGGTCAATGGTGCCCAGGTCTGCCTGATGCCAATTCGCTATGATCAGCGTCCCGAAGATCGAGAAACCGAAGGCTCGGCTGATCAGGCTCAGTCCAGTCGCGATCCTCTCCAGGGTTTGTCGCTTGAGCAAGTGCTCGGGCATTCGGGTTTTCGACTCTGGTCCTCAAAGTAGCCTTTCGCATTGGCGAGGTTGGTCTGCGTTTTTGGCCACAACATTTTGCGGAGCCGGCAGAATGTTCCGGAAGCATTTGCTCCCCGCTTGGAGCCGGATCCGCGGGAATGTCTGCCAATACAGTGCGCACATGAATGAATCACGACGACAGGCAGCACTGCCATACCAAAGCGCGGAAAGCCGCTGCTCAGAACATTCGGACCCACGGCAGAAAAGCCGTGGGTTTGAAAGGATGGACGCCCTACCCCTAAGCATTTGCTTAGGAAAACTGACCTCGCGTTGACCCGCCGCTGACGCAATGGACGAAGCTGCCGACATCGCCGCGCGCACGCAGCGCTTCAATGAAGTCGCTCGCGCATACACGCCTCCGTCACCCAGCCGTCACGCAAAACTT
>DATDKN010000007.1:0-6233 GCA_036519995.1 Terrimicrobium sp.
GAGGGTTCGGCGCCATCATAATCCTCCTTCATCCGCACGCTGATCAACGGATCTCCGGCAGCGCTTCCGAAATAGCTTCCACTCGCTTCATCCCGGAACAGCTGATCTTGTCGCTCCTGAAGTTCCAACGCCCATTCTAACCAATTTGCTTCCCACCCGGCTTCGTAAAGATCGAGCAGGCCTTGAATGAGGAACGCATAGTCTTCGGCAAAAGCTGGGATCGCGCTCGCCTCACCACGCCAGCTACGCAGAAGTCCGTTCTCTGAAGAAAGCTGCTTCCGCAAAAATCCAGCGGCCCTGGCAGCAGCGCCGAGATAACGAGGCTCGTTCAACGCCGCACCGCATTTGGCAAAAGCCGAAATGGCCAAACCGTTCCAAGCCGTGAGGACCTTGTCATCCAGATGCGGGCGTGGGCGCTGCGCGCGCCGATCGAAAAGTTTTCTCCGCCCAGCCGCGAGCGACTCGCAGACCCTTTCAACCGAGAGATTCAAAATCCGCGCCGTTGAGGCGACCTCCTGTCTCTCAATAAGGATATTTTTTCCCCTGAACTCGCCGTGCGGATCGCTCCCCGCCGGCGCATTTCCGTTTTCTTCCACTCCGTAGTGGCGGCAGAAAATCCGTGCATCTTCTGCGCCGAGCACTTCAAAGATTTCCTGTCGGCTCCAGACGTAATAGGCCCCCTCGGCATGGTCCGGTCGGCCATGGGCAAGCAAACTGTCAGCGTCTTCTGCCGAAAAAAACCCGCCCTCGGGGTGCGTCATGTCCCTCAACACATAGTCGAGCACCTCCCGGGCGACGCTGGCGAAAAATTCGTTGTCAGTGAGTTGCCACGCCTCGAGAAACGAGACCGCGAGTTGCGCTTGATCATAGAGCATCTTCTCGAAATGCGGCACATGCCAAAACTCATCGACCGAATACCGGTGAAATCCTCCACCGAGATGATCGCTCATGCCGCCAGCAGCCATTCTGCGCAGCGTGAGCAGCGCCATCTTGGCAGCCCGCTCTGATTGGTCTCCGGTTACCCGTGTCGCAAATCGAAACAGAAAATTGAAGACCGAAGGACGGGGGAATTTCGGGGCGCCGCCAAAACCTCCGTAATCTTCATCGAAACTTCGCGAAAAATCCTCGAATCCCCGCACGAGCGGGCTGTCGTCCTCGCGAAACTCCGCGCCGGCCGCCCCTTTGCCAGCTTCCGCAAGCGCGGCGATTACTCGAGACGCCTCGGTTTCGATCCTCTCACGATCCTGCTGCCAAAGCCGGGCGATCTGGGTGAGAATGCTGGGAAATCCAGCGCGTCCGTAGCGGTTGTCTGGCGGAAAATAGGTGCCACCATAGAAGGGGCGCCCTTCCGGGGTAAGCCACACGCTCATCGGCCATCCGCCTGAGCCTGTGGTTGCCTGAACAAAGGCCATGTAGAGTCGGTCAACATCGGGTCGTTCCTCACGATCCACCTTGATGTTGACGAAATTGTCGTTCATCAGCCTGGCGGTATCCGGATTTTCGAACGACTCATGCGCCATCACATGGCACCAATGGCAGGTGGAATACCCCACCGAGAGGAACACTGGTTTGTTGAGTCTTTTCGCTTCCGAGAAAGCCTCTTCAGACCAGGCCCACCACTCCACCGGATTAGCCCTGTGTTGAAGAAGGTAGGGTGATTTTTCTTCGGCCAGACGGTTCATCGAGAGAGCCTACCCCAAGACCGATGGGCTGGCAGCGAGAATCCAAAAAATCTCCTCTTAGCCCTTCAGCGTTCTCGCTGCAAGCCGCTCATCTTCGGCGACGAGCTGCTGCCAGAGTTTCTTATATTCCGGTTCGAAGCGCTGGTCCTGAAAGTCAGCCATGCGTTCACGCAGTTCGACGATTCCCGCGATGCGGGGCTGAAGTTCCTGCCAGCACTCCCGAAGGATCCGCAGCGCTCCCGCTTCCCGATCCCAGAGGAGGGCATAGGAATCGATGAACTCCGCCGCATAGTTGGGTTCGGCCCGTTCATTGGGGTGCCAGAGGCCGCGAGTGGGCTCCGCGGATTCAAGCAACATGGGGGCAATGTAAATGTTGCCGAGGATGGCTTCGCGGTACTTTTGGCGTGCGGCGATCTCATCGCCCTGGAGCGTCAAACAAAGAGCCCAGCCGAAAAGGAACGACGGCTCGGCAAAATCGTGGGGATAATCGCGCGCGTAGCGTTCGAAATGGAGCCCGGCGGCTTCAGTGTTCTCATCGAGCAGATGGAGCAAGGGGATAAAGAAGCGAACCCCCTGGTTGTCTCGAGCGTTCAAGGAAAGGAGTTCCTCAAATTGCGCGGCCGATTCACCATGCTGGTTCTGGTGCCAAAGCGTCATCCCTCGGCCATACATGGCACGCAGCAGAAGCCGGGTCTCGCGGTTTGTCCACCATTCAGGATTTCGGTCGCGCCACCGCGGAGTTTCCCGGGCAATTACCTCATCGTAAGCAGCCAGGCAAACCTTCCAGTTACCGTGCTGGAATTCTACGTCGGCCAACTCGATGCGGGCAGACGAGCAATCCGCGTCTCGCGCCAGAGCCGAACGCAGCAGAGCGATCTTCTTTCGCGGCGATCGAATACGCAAGGCGGTGTTGACAAGCCCACGAGCGACCTCTTTCGACTGGGGAGCAGAGTCTTCGTCTCGGGCGAAGCGCAGAACAACGGTTCGGGCCAAGGCACGCAACTCGTCGGCGCCGCCGCGATTGAAGCGCTGAAAGCGGATCTCAACGCGATGCTCCTGGGAAAACTGCTTCCAGGCATCGTTATCCCACTCGTCGCTCGCACAGATGGCCAGTCGGTCCGGCACGCCCAAACGGTCGAAAAGTTTGACGAGAAGGGTTTCGACGCGCACCTGGTCCAGTTCTTCGAGAATATCTGGCGCGGCCAGCGGCGCCCCGGCTGGATCGCAGACAATCAGAAGAGTTGGAAGAAAGTAGTCGCTCCCTGCAGGCACCGGTTCCTCGAGATCCAACCAATAGACGAACCACGTCGTCTTCGACGATTTCAGCGGTTGAATCATCAGTTTCCGCGCTGCCAGTCGACCTCGAGGCGTTGCCGCCGACCGAATCGGTCGGTGTAGAACAACTCCCGATGCCGGGCGCCGTGCTCATGAACAAGACGGGTAACCTTGACGTCGAAGCAGCAGTATTCGGCGATTTCCATTACCTTTCCTTCCCTCCACCAACGAATGGCGTCAAGTCCCTCACCGATTTTGCCGACGCCAAGGGTCCCCTGTGCCAGGTCGTCCAGCTTCAGACGATGACCGGAAGCCTTCTCCACATGCTCGAGGAGATCGAGAGTCCGCAAATAATGGGGAAGATCGAGAATGGTGTAAGCCATGAGCACCTGGTAGTCGAAATGCAGGATGTTGTAGCCGACCACGAGATCGGCTTGGCGCAAGCGGTTTACCAAATCGCCGGCTCGGCTTTCAGGATAAATTGCGTAAGTGTCGTCAGCCGTGCTGTAGGTGACCCCCACCGACATCCCCATTTGATACTTTTTGTCCCAGCCGCCCACATCGTTCGCCGTGCGTTGGGTCTCCAAGTCAAAGTAAACAATGTCCATCGACAGCGGGGGAGAATGCGAAAAAATTGCCGGGGTTTCAACTCCGAGTGAGTTGCCAGGCGAAAGAAATCTCATTTCTCGAGAAAATCCCAGATTCCCTCCCAGCCTGGGCTAAGCGGTTGAGCAACGAAGGCTTCACAGCGCACCCGATACAGCGCCGCGAGTTTCGGAGCAAGGCCGCCCTGCGCGAGTTGGTCAAAGGCAGCCTGCGCGAGGGAGAATTCGCCCGCGCGATACTGGGCGCGGGCGGCGGCGAACGCTTCCGCCCACTCGACATGCTCCTCCTTGTGGGGAAAAAACAACCTCTCAGGTTTCTTGCGACCCTTCACGCGCACCATATCCACCTCAAGGAAGGGACAAATCTCGCGGGCTTTTCGGGCGATGCGTTCATCCACCAGGATGTCACACCCATAGATGCGGGTCAGGCCCTCAATCCGCGAAGCGAGGTTGACGGTATCGCCGATGACAGTCATGTCCATCCGCTGATGCGAACCGATGTTCCCGAAGATGGCGGGCCCGTAGCTGATGCCAATGCCAGAGCCCCACGGGGGGATCCCCAAGGTGTTGCGTCGTTCATTGATGGCCGCGAGTCGCTCCTTCATGTTGAGGGCCGCGAGCACCGCATTTTGCGCATCCTCTTCGCGGTTGGCAGGTCGCAGGCCCCCCCAGGTGGCCATCAGGGCGTCACCAATAAATTTGTCGAGTGTCCCCGAATGCGTGAAGACCACCTCGACCATCTCTCGAAAATACTCGTTTAGGAGAGTCACCATTTCGGCCGGATCAAGCCGCTCGGAGTCTGAGGTGAAGCCCTTGAGATCCGAAAAGAGGACGACCATCTCCTTTCGTTGGCCGCCCAGGCTTTGCAGGTAGGAGTCGGGATTCTCCGCGATTTCACGCACGACATCCTTGGAGACGTAGCGCTCGAGCGTCGCGCGCAAGCGCCCCCGCTCCCGTCGCTCGATCGAGACGTCACAGGCGACACCCGCGAAGCCGCAGACAAGCCATGTCAACAGAGGCGCGGCCGCGGGCAAAAAGTACGAGAAAAGCCAAAGCACAGCCGCGCACATCCCGAGCCAAAACAGTGCCCCGCCAACCACTGCTGCAGCAAGGGACTTCGCACTCCCATGGAAGAAGAAGGTCAAGCTGAATGCAGCCAACCCAGCAAAAACGAGGGCTACAACGGTGGCCGCAAGCCCAGCTTGTTTCAGCCAGCTTCCCCGGAGCATCGCGGCAAGCGCGTGCAGGTTGATCTCCGGACCGGAAAGCTTTCCCCACGGCGTAAGGTAGAAGTCGTGCAACCGCTCGGCCGTCGCTCCCACCAGAACAATGCGGTCCTTGAAAAACTTTCCGTCATCGTAGTTCTTCTTCCAAAACTCCGGTACGAAGATCTCGAAAAGGGAAACCACGCGGGTCGTGCCGGGCAATGAATACCGAAACCGAAGCGGACTGTGGTCGGGATTTTCAGGCATGGCGCCCCCGAGGAGGCGCGTAGAGACAGCCGGCAATGAAGGCACAACCTCCTCGTCGGGAAGGGTCGGAACGCCCATGATGTTCGAGGCGCTTGCGGCGGTAAACAGGGACCGAACCTTGTTGTCCCACCACATCGGAAGGTTGACAATCCCCCAGTCGTCATTCACCGCCTCACGAAAGGCATCGTTGGGAACGACCAGCTGAGGTGTTTTGGCGCCACGATCCTGAGAATCAGGGTTCTCGAAGGAAGCAGCCAAGAGCACCTTGCCGGAATGCGCTTTTAGGGCATCGGCAAACGGCTGATCGCCTTCCTTCGATGTCGGGAAAAGGACATCGAAGATCACTAGGCGTGCACCAGCAGCCATCAGCTTGTCGGTCAATGCCGCATATACTTCACGCGACCAGGGAAAGCCAGCATGCATCAACTGGAGCGCGCGCGATTCAGCAATCTCCTCCGAGCTTACTTCGCTGAGGCTGAGCGAACGCTCATCGATTGTCACCAGCGCAAACTCATCCGGCAAGGCAGTTCGCGTCGTTATGCGAAGCAGCCAGTCCTGAAGGTACAGGTTGAGGCTTGCGACGAACGGAGTGAAAAACGTCGCTAGTAACATCGCCAGTATGCCAGAGGCATTCGCCAGCGATTGCCAGCGAAGTCTCAAGGACGCGACGCGAGTCATTTGCACTACAACAGAGGAACTCGCTTGGGCGACGAATGCAAGTCACTGCAAATGGCGGCTTGACTTTTCCTTCCATTCAGCGCGCCTATGTAGCCCGTGTTGATAAGGAAGTTACTTCTTCTGGCGGTGCTCATACACGGATTTCAGGTCGCCCAAGCGCAGAGTACCCGCGCAGACGCGGCGGCGCGAACAAGTGCGGCTTCACGAACCGCGGCCGCGCTCGATCGGGCTCAGGCAGCTCCGGAAATTGCGGGTACCTCCCTTGTGCAGGCCGAGGCGGATTTGGGAACGCAAGAGCTAATCCGCGAAAGACCCAGCCAGCTGGGCGCATATCTCATCGGCAATGCCGGGCTTTTCTACACTTCGAACCCCAGCCTCTCCAATGAAGGAGGGCGCGGGGACCTCTACTTCGTCGGAGGAGGCGGCGCCGGCCTCCGTCCCAACGTCGTCGGAGGACTCTACCTTGACGGACACGTCTCTGATCAGGTTTTTCAGTACGCGCAATTCTCAGCTTTGAATTT
>DATDKN010000008.1:0-4672 GCA_036519995.1 Terrimicrobium sp.
TGCCGCTGGCGGAAATTCTCGAAGCCGAGCTCTTGCGACTAAATCGTTGGGAATGGTTTTCTGAATCATGTGACCGCATGATTGCATCCGCTGGCGAGCCGCGCGGGCGAGATGAAGGGAAGGCGTGGCGAATCCCGGGCACCGCGGCACTTTCTCCGCGGGCGCAGTCTGTTCTGCGCGTGCTCTGGCATTGGCGCGATGTGGAGGCGCGCTCCTGGGATCGGCCACCGTTTCATGTGATGAGCAACGACGATATTGTTCGAATTGCGGAGAAAGCGGTCGACGGAAAAGCATTCTCGACTCCCAGAATGAGCAGCCGCAGGCGGAAGAGTTTCGAGATCATCCTCGCATTGGCTCTCCATATTCCCGAAGGCGAGTGGCCGGCCCCCTCGAGGTCGACGCGGCGGCGGCCTAGTCGCGAGCAAACCGAGCGATTCGAACGCTTGAAGACCGCCAGAGACAAGATCGCAGCGGAGTTGGGTCTCGATTCCTCGATTGTCGCTCCTCGCGGCGCGCTCGAGGCCGCCTCATTGGATGTCGATACTCCTCTTCTTATGCGCTGGCAAAAGAAGCTTCTCGAGCTTGAGACTTCCGGGCGTGGCGTGCATGCCTCCTGAGTGCGACATCATTGCCCTGGCGCTCGCTGAGGACATTGGGTCCGGCGACGTCACCTCGGAGTATTTCACCAGTCAGGACACCCGTGCGGAGGGGCGAATTGTCGCACGGGAGTCTTGCATTGTTGCCGGACTGGGCGTGGCCGAGGAGGTATTCCGGCGGGTGGATGCAAATCTCGAGATTGTCAGGCGTGTGCCGGATGGCGCGCGTGTCACTCCCGGTGACATCATGATGGTGGTGCGTGGTCGAGTTGCCCCGTTACTCACCGCCGAGCGCACCGCCTTGAATTTTCTCCAGCGACTCTCGGGCGTAGCTACGCTGACCGGTCGGTTCGTCGATGCGGTGAGGGCCACGTCGGCAAAAATTCTCGATACGCGGAAAACAACTCCTGGAATGCGCCGTTTTGAGAAAGCTGCCGTCGTCGCCGGCGGGGCGATCAATCATCGCTTTGGCCTGCATGATATGGTGATGGTAAAGGACAATCATCTCGCCGCGAGCTCCAGTCTCGAGGAACTGCAAGACGCCATTTCAAGAGTAAAAGCCGAGCGACAGGATATTCGCGTCGAACTCGAGGCGGATACCCTCGAGCAAGTTCGAAGGTTTGTCAGGCTCCGCGGAGTGGACGTAATTCTGCTCGACAACATGACACTTGCCGAGTTGCGAGAGGCTGTTTCGCTCAAACGGCTCGGAGTGGCCTTCGAAGCGAGCGGAGGGGTCAATTTGGAAACAGTCCGGCAGATCGCAGAAACGGGCGTTGACTTCATTTCGGTCGGCGAGATAACCCATTCCGCCAGAGCGGTGGACCTTTCGCTGGAAGTTTCCCTGGAGCACGGTGGAGGGCAGTGGGACTTGCAAGGCGAAAAAACGTGATAGATTTTGCGATGTTGAGGATACTGGCAGCCACTGTTCTTCTGGTTTTGGCCGGGGGAAGCCTGCGCGCGCAGGATAGCGAAACCGCACAGGAAGTCGATCCGGAGTCCCCTTACGATAACGTTCAGGTGCTCGCTCGCGCCATGCAACTCATCCGCCAGGATTATGTCGACGAGGGAAAGATCTCCTATCGTGATTTGACCTATAGCGCACTGCGGGGAATGCTCGCGGAGCTCGATCCGCATAGCCAATTCATGGAGCCGCGCGACTTTCGAGGCATGCAGGAAGATACCAAGAGCGAGTTTGGCGGCCTTGGCGTGGTTGTTACCATGGAAGATGGAGCGCTCACGATCGTCAACCCGATGGAGGATACCCCGGGCTTCGCGGCCGGACTCAAGCCCGGCGACCGAATTCTACGCATCAATGGAATCTCCACGGAGAAGCTTACCCTGACGCAGGCCGTGGACAAGCTGCGCGGGGATGCAGGCGAAAAAGTCGCTCTGACGATTCAGCGGCCCAGCACCAAAGAAATCAAGGACTACGAGCTCACCCGGGTGATCATCAAGGTGAAGAGCGTCAAGGACGCGCAGATTTTACCTTCGGAGAATCCCGAAGACCTCAAGATCGGATATGTCCGCATTACGCAGTTTAACGAACCCACTGCTGGCGAACTGGCGAAGACGCTCGACAAGTTGGAAAAGGAAGGCATGCAGGCCCTGATTCTCGATTTGCGCTACAATCCGGGGGGACTTCTCAGCAGTGCCGTAGATGTCAGCGGGCTTTTTCTTCCGTCTGGAACCAAGGTCGTCTCCACGGAGGGGCGCCTCCCTGGCCGCGAATACCGCACCACCTCCCGCGCAGGCAAGACGCGCACATATCCATTGGCGGTTCTGGTGAACTATGCCAGCGCCAGCGGATCGGAAGTGGTCGCCGGTGCGCTCAAGGATCTGAATCGCGCCATCATTGTCGGCGAGACAACTTTCGGCAAAGGATCCGTCCAAAGCGTCATCTCCTTGCCGGACGGATCTGCTTTGCGCCTGACAACGGCAAAATATTTTACGCCTGGACGGCAGGTCATTCATGAGATCGGTGTCACGCCAAATATCCGGGTCAGCCTTACGCAACAGCAGGAGTTCGATCTTCTGGAATCGCGGAGGGACCCGGAGGGTGGCAGCAATCGGCGGGTTTCGGTGGATGGCGATCCTCAACTTGCGCGTGGGGCCGACATTCTCCGCGGCACAATCATTTTCTCGCAGCGGCAACCAGTCCGCAAGAAGAGTGCGGGAAAGGGCACTTGAGCCGTGTAGTTCTTGCGGTCGAGACGTCGTGTGATGAAACGGCGATCGCAATCCTTCGCGGCTTCGATCAGGTGCTTGCGCATCGTGTGGCTTCGCAGGCGGCTCTCCACGCCCCTTATGGAGGCGTCGTTCCGGAAGTCGCTTCCAGAAACCACCTCGCGCTTCTTCCTAGCCTGCTGCGCGACGCCCTCAGCGAAGCTGAACTTTCCATCGATGGGATAGACGCCTACGCTGCCACGACAGGTCCGGGTCTTGCCGCCGCGCTCCTTGTTGGTGTCTCCGCAGCCAGGGGATTGGCGCTCGGAGCTGGAAAGCCGTTCTTTCCGGTAAACCATCTCGAAGGGCACTTACTGTCGCCTTTTTTCGCAGAGAGCGAAATTCCCGCGCATGTGGCTTTGATCGCCAGCGGCGGACATACGCTGCTCTGCGACGTCGAGGGCTATGGACGCTACCGTCTGCTGGGTCGCACGCTGGACGACGCCGCGGGTGAGGCATTCGACAAAGTTGCCAAACACCTCGGACTCGGCTATCCGGGGGGCTCAGAGATTGACCGTCTGGCCCGATCGGGCAACCCGCTCAGATTTGCATTTCCCCGGAGTATGATCGCCTCGAATGATTTCAACTTTAGCTTTAGCGGACTCAAGACTTCTCTGAGGTATTTTTTGGAAAGCGGGTTCAAGCCGGAGGATTTGTCCGACATTTGCGCTTCGTTTCAAGAAGCTGTCGTCGATGTACTCGTGACCAAGCTTGCCAGGGCGGCCCACGAATGTGGACGTTCCCTGCTCGGACTCAGCGGGGGCGTCAGCGCGAACGCTCGCTTGCGTGAAAGAGTGGCCCAGATGTGTCGCGAATCAGGTCTGCGCTTGCGGACAGCTCCGCTGGAGCTCTGCACCGACAATGCCCTGATGATTGCGTTCGCAGCTTCGCACCGAACCGCTCAGTCGATCTCAGGCGATCTGGATATCCATCCGAACTTCGATCCGTCACTCCTCGCCTCCGCGGAACGTTGAACTTTCCCAAACAATGAGGGAGAATAGACGATGCTTAGATTGTTTAGACTTCTTCTGCTAGGATCACTCGTCTATGGCGGCATCGTCGCCTCTTCGGAGGCGGCCGAGGGATGGAAGACAGATTACACGACTGCACTTGCGCAGGCCGCAAAAGAAAACAAGATGGTACTGCTCGACTTTACCGGCTCGGATTGGTGCGGCTGGTGCATCAAACTCCAGAAGGACACCTTTTCGAAGCCCGAGTTCAAAAAGTTCGCCGAGCAAAGTCTTGTGCTCGTCGAGCTCGATTTTCCCCGCGGAAAAGCGCAGAGCGACGACTTGAGAAAGCAGAACGAAGAGCTTGCTGAGAAATTCGGAGTTCAGGGATTTCCCACCCTCGTGCTGCTCGATCCGCAGGGCCATGAGGCGGCGCGGAATGTCGGCTATTTGCAAGGCGGCCCCGAGGCTTTCATCCAGTGGGTGGAGGGAGCCCGCAATCGCTCAGCTGCGGGACGATAACAAATTACCTACCCGAGATGACCGATTCTTCCTCTAGAAATGTTTCGAACTCATCGTAGCGCGGAAAGGTGATTTTTTGCGGAAGTCATTTCAGATTTTCGACGATTGTTTGAATGTTATGCCGGATCATGTCGGAGTAGGTTGACGCCTCCTTCTCGCCGAGGCCGTCGACGAAAAGCTCGCCACCGGTTTTTGCTCCTGTCTCCTTCGTAATCTCGGTGATCACCTTCGGGTTTTTGATACTCTCAAAAAACACCGCCTTGACCTCCTGCTCGCGTATTTTGTTGATGAGGTCGGCGACCTTTTTCGAGGAGGGTTGATCTTCCGTGCTCACGCCTTCAATTGCGTAGATCTTAAAGCCATACTCCTGTGCAAAGTATT
>DATDKN010000009.1:0-7051 GCA_036519995.1 Terrimicrobium sp.
GGGCTCTTAGAATCGTCGACTCCCTGCTAGTAGGCGCGCTCGAACTCGAAACTGCCCGAAATAAGGGTCGCTTTTCCTTGACTGTGGAGTACGACCCGCAGCCCGCAACAGCGACGCCAACAATGGCGACCAGAAAAAAACGGGGGACTTTCACACGAGTCTAAAAAACGGAACCCGCTAGGTCCTCGATTTCGTTGATCGGCGGACGCCCGCCGTCCGATCAGTGAGATTGCTCTCCCTGGCGGCGGTGTCGGACTCATAATAGTCCAGGCCTGAGTGATCGAGCACCTCTTCGCCCATCAGGATCCGAAGGGTGTTCTGGAGCTTGAGGTGTTGAACGAAGAGGTCGTGCTCCGGCTTCAAGTCGGCCCGCGACAACGGCGATTTGAAGTAAAACGACAACCATTCCTGAATGCCACCCATCCCGGCGCGCTGCGCCAGATCAAGGAAAAGCGCCAAATCCAGGACGATGGGCGCAGCCAAGACTGAGTCGCGACAAAGAAAGTTTATCTTGATCTGCATGGGCATGCCACACCATCCGAAGATGTCGATGTTGTCCCATCCTTCTTTTTCGTCACCTCGTGGCGGATAATACTCGATCCGGACCTTGTGGAAAATTTCGCTATAAAGGTCTGGATAGAGCGAGGGCTGCAAAAGCGTATCCAGAACGCTCGCCTTGCTCACTTCCTTGGTTCTAAAGGAGTCGGGATCATCGAGAACTTCGCCGTCTCGATTCCCGAGGATGTTTGTCGAGAACCAACCCTTCACGCCGAGCATCCGCGCCTTTAGACCCGGCGCGATCACCGTCTTCATTAAGGTCTGACCCGTCTTAAAATCCTTTCCGGTGATCGGAACTTTGTTCTTCTCGGCTAATTCGATCAGAGCTGGAATATCTACGGAGAGGTTCGGCGCACCATTCGCATAAGCGATGCCAGCCTGAAGCGCCGCATAGGCATAGATCATCGACGACGATATATCCGGTGAATTCTCCCGGAGGGCTTTCTCGAAGGATTCTAGCGAAGCGTGGACACGCTTCGGCTCCATATAGATCTCAGTGGAGCCGCACCAAACCATCACTGCGCGCTTCAAGCGGTGCTTTCGTTTAAAACTTTCGATATCGCGAATGATTGCCTGGGCCAGTTCCATCTTGTCGCTGGCCTGTTTTACATGCGTGCCTTCCAACTTGCGCACATAGCGACGGTCGAAGGCAGCCGGGAAGGGTCGAATCTCGCTCAACTCTTTTCGGACCGGCTCAAGAACATGGGGGGGAAGCACGCCCGAGCGAATCGCTGTGCGATAGCAATCCTCTCCGGAAACATCCCAGCCGCCAAAAACCAGGTCCTGCAGATCCGCCAGTGGAACGAATTCTTTGATCAATGGGTAGCGGGCGTTCGTCCGTTTTCCCAGACGAATTCGTTGTAGTTGCGTAATCGAACCAATCGGCTGGGCCAGTCCTTTACGCACTAGAAGGGCTCCCGCGATGAAGGTTGTTGCGACTGCGCCCAGGCCGGGGAGCAAGACCCCCAGCCGTCCGTCTGCAGGTTGAATTTCTTTGGCGAGCTCTGGATAGTACGATGTTTCGGTACTCATGGGATAAGTTTCTGAGGGATAATTGCGTGACTTCCCGCGGACGAATTCTTCAAGCTTAGGGCGGCCAACACCAGAAAATACAAGGGGGCACCGGCAGCGGCCATATACAGGAACCATTTGACCTTTCCGACGACAGCCAAAATGCCGACCAGGTAGATGAAATCGCGTCGCGCCAATTGGTCCGCGATTCTCGCAATGGAATTGAAGTCATTCTTCCCAGGTGCGGGCGCATGGACGACCGAGGTAAAAAGCGGGCCGTTCGAGGCGGTTTCCCTCATCTTCGTCCAATAGACAAGCGCGGCGGACAGCAGCGTCCCCGCGACTGCCGAGGCGGCGAGACGAAACGGTCTAGGTCCTGGTGTCTCGGCATGAAGGTTCACGGCAATCGCCGAGAAGACTGCAGAGTGGACGACGTTATCACCCCAAAAGTCGATCAAGCCACCCCAACGCGATTCCGCGAACTTCAGGCGCGCCAGCTCGCCATCGCAGCCGTCTAAGACCGAATGGAGCCAAAAAAGAATCGCGCCAAGCAGATGCTGGTCCGGCCTTGGACCAGCGAAGAAGAGAGCCCCAATCAAGCCGACCCCGATACTGACCAGCGTCATCTCGTTCGGAGTTATCGTCGTGTCGACGAGCCGCCTGGTCACCGCGAGAGAAATTTTGCGTTCCACATGGCGCGACATGAAACCCTCAGATTCTTTTATCAAGCCGTGGAGAAGCCACCGCTCGACCCGTGCGCGATCGGCGTCGCTCTGAAACCGTACCCACTCCTGCTCTCCGAGGCTGATGCACTTAAATCCCAGCCGTGCTTTCAGTTTGGCAACGAGAGCGGGGTAGGTTTCACATGTTTCAAAAGTCGAAGAAACAAATTGTCGATCACTGCACCGCACAGCGGCAAGCGAATCGGTTCCGTCAACCATGGTGAGGGTTTCTGGCTCAGGCTGTAGAGCGCTCAGCCGCTTCCAGCCAGCGTCACTGAGCAAAACGTCCGGGAACAGCACGAGAAAGCCTTCTGGCAACTCGGTAGTTTCGCCCGGGCTTAGACGCGTGATTATTTGCTTAAAGCCGAGTTTCTGAGCCTGCGATGCGACACGATCCTCAAAGTCCAATCCAAGCAGACGAACGTGTGCGGAAGGGCATGCGTTCCAGAAAGGGATGACCAACGCCTCGATCATCGAATCATAAGGGTAGATACTCCTGCACGCGGCTGGAAGCTTTGGATTGTTCAACCAAACGCAGGCAAAGTTGCGCGACTCTAAGATTGCTGCCCGGACGAGACGAACCTTTCAACTCTCCGGCGAATTCCTCCGCGACGCACCTGAACCACTCTGGATGGTGAGATCCGCTCGAGAGCTCTTTGTCGAAGTGAAACCTCTCCTCGTCTCCATCGTTCCGCACCAGGTTCAGCCAATCGTCGTCGATCGTTAATCGGGCTAGCGTTCCCTGGATAGTTCCCCAATTGCGACGCTGCGGCGACGCCCAGGTCAGGAAGATATTCGCGGTGCCGCCGTGCCTATTGATGCTGTCAAATCTGATCGTCACTACCGCGGTATCCTCTACCGCGAGGTCGAGATGTCTGCGTTTTTCCAGTGAGGCCTGCACCGAGGACGGATCGGCTCTCATCCAGTCGATTACCAGGTAAAAGGCGTGCCAGCCATGATCAACGAGGATACCACCACCGGCTTTCTCCGGATCCAGTCGCCAGTTGCCAGCGTCGGTCGTGATTGAGGGCCCGGTGCGGAGGACCTGCCAATCGCAATGATGGATCTGACCCAGTGCACCGCTCGAAATGAGCTCGGCGATCTTCCGGCAAATCGGCGCGAACTTCCAGTTGTGGACAGTGAAAACCAGTCGCTCCCTTTGTTTTGCAAGTTGGAGAATCCGATTAAGTTGCCAGGTCGCAAGCACCAGCGGCTTTTCGCAGAGAACGTTCCAGCCTCGTTCAAGTGCCTCCATGACCATGTTGAAATGGGTGTACGGCGGGGTGCAAATGTCGATGAAGTCAAGATCTTCGGGCAATTGCGCGAGGCTATCCGTGCAGAACGCCTCCGGCAATGCTTTCGAAAATAGGTTGCGCCGTTCGGAGTGGGGATCCACGCCGGCCACGATTCGAAATTCCGACTTGTTCTTCCAACCCGGCAGGTGTCCCTTCAAGGCGACGTTCCCCAATCCAATAATCGCGCCCTTATACATGGGAGAATGCATGCCGAGCAACCAGAGCGTCAATCCTTACTGCCACTCTCCACGGCGCATGTTCGTGGATCGCGCTACATCCTGTATGTGCCATCTTGTTGCACCTCCGCAAAAACCTCTTCGAGAATTTCTGTTGCCTGGAGAGCGGAACTCTCGGAAATCGTCAAAGGCGGGATAATGCGAATCGGATTAGTATAGGTCATGGACAGTAGTCCGCGATCCATACAACGCTCGAATATCCGACGGCAAACTGCCTTGTCCACGCGCTCCTTGGTTTTCTTGTTCTTCACCAGCTCGATTCCCAACATTAGGCCGCGGCCACGCGCATCTCCTACGAATTCGAAGCGCTCGACGAATGCCTGAAATCGCTCGAGGAGAAGTTCACCGATCTTTCGGGACTTCTCAGCGAGCTTTTCATCGAGAATGATCTCCAGAGTGGCCAAGCCGGCTGCGGCCGCGAGTGGATTGCCACCATAGCTTGACGAACTTCCCGAAGGGAGCGAATACGGTCTCGACTGACAATGCTCATCGGTCGAGATCACGGCGCTCAACGGAAACCCTCCGCCAATCCCTTTGCCGACCGTCAAGATGTCAGGCGCAAGCTGGTCGTGCAAAAAACCCCACATCGCTCCGGCTCTCCCGAAAGCCGTCTGCATTTCATCAGAAATGAGGAGGGCACCAAACTCGTTCGCGATCGACTGGACGGCGGGTAGAAACTCCGGTGGCGGAACGACATTTCCCGCCGTCCCCTGAATTGGTTCCACAATGATGGCGGCAATCTGCTGCTGGGTTTGCAGTTTAATGACTTGGCGGAGATGTTCTGCACAAGCGATGCCGCAGGAGGGATAGCGGAGCTTCAACGGGCACCGGTAGCAATACGCAAACGGAGAGAGATAGAGCCCGGGCATAAACGGGCCGTAGTCCTTTTTGAATTCGTCGCCAAGCAGGCCAAGGACCCCGCCGGTCTTGCCATGAAATCCGCCCCAGAAACCGACAAATTCGAATTTCTTGGTCACCGACTTTGCCAATCTGAAAGCAGCCTCCACAGCTTCCGCACCGCCCGAAAAAAGTTGAATCCGAGTCAGCGGTGGCGGCAAGAGAGAGGCTAACAGGCGAAAAAATCTCATGCGCACCTCGGTCGTGAAGCTTCCGAAGGTCAACTCCTCAAGCTGCCTCTTTAGCGCTGTAACATAGTGCGGATGGCAATGACCCACGCTGCCGACGCCAATTCCTGAGACGAAGTCGATATACTGCTTGCCATCTTCGTCGGTAACGATTTCGTTGCGTCCGCGCGCCAGGGCAATGCCCGCATAAAGTGCAATCCCTTGAAAACCGGGCGAGATGTAGTCTTGCTCCTCGGCAAAGATCTTGGCCGCTCTCGAGGTGCCGCTCGCCTGATGGGGCGAATGAACTCCGCGCGCCCCAAACTCCTTCTTCCTCATTTCGGTCTTAGGCCACCGGATCAGAAATTTTCGTGAAGATGTGACGGGCAATCGCCGCGGAAGCTTCGCTTCGAAATAGTGCAAAGCTCGGCCACGCGTTGATGTCGATCAGATATACTGAACCGTCGGAAGTAACCACGGCGTCTCCTCCGAAAACTTCTAGCCTGAGCGCCTTCGCTGCGGAGAAAAAGGCCTCCTTCAACTCACTTTCGGAAAAGGGATGGCCCTTTAATTCCTGATCTTTGTGGTAGAACCATTTGAACCACACTTCGTCAGATTCACCGACTCCGTAGAGCTTCACCAAATCTCCCTCGATGTGCTCCTGCCATACCGACCTCGTGACATCGCGTGATCGAAGGGCCCGGACGAGCGCACAAGCCTCTTCGGCCGATCGGGCCAGCGAAACATCTCCTTCCTGGGTGTTGTGAACGTCGCCGCGCTTGATCCAGAGCGAACGCGTGTCGGCGCGTCGAAAGTGCGATCGCAAACGATCTTCCAGATTCGGAGAACGGGTTGCGATAAGCTCGCTTCTTGGGAAGGGCACCCCCGTGGAAGACAAGAGCGGGATCATGCGATGCCGGTAAGTATTGCGAATGGCGATGACGGAATTGATCAGCGTGGCTCCCTGTCGTTCCCAAGCGCTTAAGGGCTCCAACATCCGCTCCTGCTCGCACATCACAAACGCCGTCTCCGGACGGGCACGCTTCCACCACCCAAGCGAAATTTGCTCCGGCCGGACAAGTTCAACCTCGACGCCGTCAGCCTCAAGAGCCTCTGCGGTCAAGCGCAGGATCTCAAAATCATCGAAGACGCGATCAGGTGAGTGAAGGGTCTCTCTAAAAATTCCAATCAGTGGACGCGCTCTCAAACGTCACCTCTTATCCGCGATAGGAAACGTTCGGCAAGATTAATGTCTTCAACTGTATCCACATCAATGACGTCGCCGAGGGGCACGGCCCGAAACGGAAATCCCTCTCGCAGGAGTTGTCCGAGGAATGCGCGCAGCGACGGAATCCCATCCTCCCACTCTCGCTCGAAAATGGCAGCTGTGACTCCATAGATCCCGGCCGTCGCGAATTTTCCACCGGAAGCGCCTAGGTTTACGATTTCTAAACTCTCCGGTTTCGTGGCGACCCAAAGTGGTTTCTCGTCATGGACAAATGAAGTAACCGCCAGCAGGACCTCACGGTCGGAGTCTGCCGGAGAAGCAAACATCGTTTGCCAATCCTGCGGCGAACAGATCGAATCCACGGTGCAAATCAGGTGTCTCCCGGGCCCGAGGACGCGTCCGACTCGCCAGAAACTCTCAAAGGAGGAGCGTGTCGTCTTGATAAGGATCTTGAGCTCGAGAGCTGCGAAATGAGCGCGCACCCAATCGGCGCACTCCTGTTGCGTTTCGTTGAAGATGATTGCCACATGCTCGACTCCGATCTCGAGAAACTGGCGAAGCGTGTGCCCGATCAGGGGAGTGCCGGCGATGGGAATGAGCGGTTTGCTGAAGGTGAGCCCATCCATTTTCAGCCGGCGGCCCTCACCCGCGGCGATGATACCCGCGGAGGTTATCATGGCAGAATCTCACGCAGGTCCAGCAGCGATCGAATCACATGATCGTCTTGGCAGCATGCCTGTCGCTCTGGATGAAGTGTATTCAACCAGACGTGCGGCATGGCCAGTGCCTTGGCAGGCGCCATGTCCCGGACTGGGTTGTCACCCACAAACATGACCTGCTCAGGCAAACAACCGAGCTTTTCGACGGCGGCCTGAAAGATTGCCGGCTGTGGCTTTGACACACCCACGCGCGCTGAGTCGATGACCGTGTCGAAGAA
>DATDKN010000010.1:0-7715 GCA_036519995.1 Terrimicrobium sp.
GCTCGGTTTCCCTGTGGATCTTCGCGATTACGGGCTCGGCGCGCAAATCCTCGTCGATCTCGGCGTGCGCAAGATTCGCCTGCTGACTAACAATCCCCGCAAAGTGGTCGGCCTGGAGGGTCATGATCTCGAAATCGTCGAACAACTTCCTATTCGTTCGACCGCGAATCCGCACAACGCCGGATACTTGGCGACAAAAAAGACGAAGCTTGGCCATCTTCTCTAGGAGGAGAGCGTTCCTCCAGACGACCTCCGGTGCTCGGACATTGGACTTGAGAGTGTGCCCAATTGCGCCAACATCTGTGCAGATGCCGAAAACTTCCATCACTCGTCCGCGCATAGCTAGGAAGTCGGGCTTCGCCTTCGGCATTGTGGCCAGTCGTTACAACAATACTTATGTGCAGGCTCTGGTAGATTCGGCCATGTCCGAGCTAAAGGAAATCGAACCTGGCGCGGATGTTCATCTGGTGAGGGTTCCGGGCTCGTTTGAGATCCCATTGGCGGTGAAGCTCGTCGCGATGCAGAAGAAGGTCGATGCCATTCTTGCGCTCGGAGTTGTTTTGCGCGGCGAGACAGCGCACGCCGATCTTGTCGCACGGAGCGTCACAACTGCCCTCATGAATCTCGCGCTGGAGCTAAGAATTCCAGTCATTCATGAGGTCCTCCTCCTCGACAACGAAGAACAGGCCAAGGCGCGTTGCCTCGGCAAGGAACTCAATCGGGGGACCGAGGCGGCGCGCGCGGCGGTCTCGATCGCCCGCACTGTCAACGATCTCTCCTTGGCGGTCCAATAGATCATATGGGCGTTCGACGCGAGGGCCGCGAAGCGGCCGTCCAATACCTTTACCTTCGTGACCTTAACGGAGACAGCGACCTTCCTGCGTATTACAAATTTCGCGGTCTGAGTCCAAGTGCCCGTCGATTCTCGGACAAGCTCATCCAAGGCACCATCGAACATCAGCAAGCCATCGACGACACCATTCGCGGAAACACGCAAAACTATGAACTCGCGCGCATCTCCGTGGTCGATCGCAACGTCCTCAGGGTAGCGATATTCGAGATGCTTCATTGTCCGGAAATTCCGCCGGTCGTCTCGATCAACGAAGCGATCGAAATCGCCAAAAAGTACAGCACCGAGGAATCGGGACGCTTCGTCAACGGCGTTCTCGATCAGGTTCTGAGTGCTCTCCACCGGCCTGCGCGCACGGCTCGGCAAGGCGCTCGCGAGGAGAGCGAACCAAGCTAAGGGAGCCGCCCAGGCACCGCTATGCCACTCAGTTTCCTGAAAAGTCTTGTCACAAAGTTCAGCGGCCGGCCGGTCGACTGGGATGAACTCGAGGAAACGCTCCTGCGCGCGGATCTTGGCGTGCCAATGACGTTGCGGATTCTTGACGCCTTGCGCGAACGAGGGAGTGAAGTTGATGCCGAGACAGCGGCTGAGGTTTGTCGTCGCGAAATTCTGGAGGTTATTCCCGCGGCGGCGGCACTGATTCCGCCTTTGCCAGCGAAACCCAAGGCGATTCTACTGGTTGGCGTCAACGGCACCGGAAAGACCACTTCGGCCGCGAAAATGGCTTACTGGTTCAAAGAAAACCGCCACACCAACCTCCTCGTGGCCGCGGACACCTTTCGCGCTGCCGCAATCGAGCAATTGCAGACTTGGGGCGAACGCATTGGCGTAGAGGTCGTCACGGGCCAATATGGCGGCGACGCCGCCGCGCTCTGTTACGATGCTTGGGCAACCGCCTATCGCCGAAATATTGAATTCCTCATCTGTGATACGGCGGGACGCCTGCATACCAAGGGCAATCTCATGCAGGAGCTGGCCAAGGTGAGTCGCACCCTCTCCAAACATGATTCCGACGCGCCACACGAACGCCTGCTTGTCGTCGATGCCACGACGGGTTCAAATGCCCTCGTCCAAGCCAAGGAATTTCATCAGGCGGTGGCCCTCACCGGAATCATTCTCACCAAGCTTGACGGGAGCGGAAAGGGCGGCGTCGCCGTCGCCATTCAACACGAACTGGGAGTGCCGACTCGCTTCATCGGCACTGGAGAGAAGCTGTCAGACTTAGCCCTGTTTGATCGCGATCAGTTTGTAAACCAGATGCTCTGATCGGAGAGCACTCGTGCCTCGAGCCTCGGCGCTAGTAGCCACGATAGTGAAGGCTCAGCAGCCGATAGCTGTCGGAGCCATTATCCGCAGTATAGTAGTAGAGGACGAGCGTGGTCGTATCTTGCGTCCATTGGTAGCCAATAAGTGTTTCGAGGATGTCTCCATCCCTGGTTTTTTGGCGGGCGACGACACGCCCAATTCCATACTTGGTCTCAATGTTTCGGCGTGTCTGGTCGAAGAAGTTGCCGTAACGGTCGGCGTCCCAGTCAGAGTCGCCATAGTGGAGCTCTATTTCGTTGAGCGAATCGTTGTCGAAGTAGAACAAGGCGCGCTGCAAGAGCCGCTGGGGAATACCTTCCACGACGAGACACTGCCGGTTGCGAACTTTCTTGCGATCGACGACCCGCGCCTGCACCCGCTTGAGACTGTCTTCAAGCCGCTGGGCAGCCTCTCCCCACGCAAAGTTGAATGGAACCTTGATCTCTTCAGCCGCCCAGGCTGGCTCCGTCAGCGACCAGCAGAGAAAAGCTGCCCAGCAGATCAGACTTCTGGAAATCAGTCGCCGGTGATTAGTCATGCCAAAAGCAAGTCGATCAGGCGCGGTCCACCTTGGCGCCATCAAGCGGTCCGACCGATGCGAAATGCGAAAAAGACGTTTCTCGTCTTCGAGGCCTGACCTCAATGCTAGGGAAGCTCGACATCTCCAGCATCGATTTCAACAATGTTTCCCAAACCCTTCACCGCGTATTCAGCCACCACAGCGCCATCCCCGGCATAGACTCTGAGCATTTTCTTTTCAGGCCGGAACTCGACGACGACCCGACGAACATTCGGCTGATTCGCGAGAAAGGCAAGTCGCAGTCCCGACTTTGTCTCCAGCCAGAGCCCGCCGTGATCGGAAGTCACCCGCAGGGCGAGCTTCTGCGCCGAGGCAGAAAGCCCACCTGTTGATAGTGGAACGTCGACTGCATCGATCTGAGGAACAGTCCCGGCATCCGGAACCAGTTTGCCGTTAACCATCCCGAAGTTTTCACAGCTCTGAATGACCTTCTCAAAATCCACCACCCACTCGCCCGTGCTTTTCGCTCCCAAAGACAGGACGCGAAGGCGCTGCGTTGCGCCACTTTTCTCGAGAACTGCGATCTCCTCGATTGCGGTCGAGGCACAAACTCGAATCGGCGAAAACTCGTCCCGATAAGAACGCAAAAATTCGCCCTGCCTGTTGAACTGTCCGGTGAAAGGCTTGCCGTCCTTTTCATCCAGGGCCGTCACCCAGAAGGTTTCGCCAAATCCAAAGGAGAGACTGGAGGCTGCGATGTTCAGAGGCAGTTGTTCCCATTTGCTGTCGGTCGTTGCCCAAAGTTGCCAGTAACTTGAGGAGGCGCCAAGCATCTGCTGGCCGTGCACCGCCAACGCATCAAAGGGAATAGGCGTGTCAATTTCTCCGATTGTCTCGAGGTTCGGGACAATCTTGGTGAGACCGGTTCGGGTCGCGACGAAAAGCGCGTCATCGCCGGCGGCGATGCATTCGACCTGAGGGTTCAGTTGGGTGCCGATCACCGTGCCGGCATTCATATCCAGGAGATGGAGCGTGTCCCCGACCAGGACGGCGACGTAGTGCTCGGTCGTGGCCAAAAGGCGATTCTTTGTTGGAGGAGATAAGTCCGCCTCGGAAAACTGCGCCAGGTGATACCTTGGCTCGCCAGTTGGGTGCGCCGCCCCTTCGGCCAGCGTTGGCGGAACCGACGCTCCGAGAGACGTGGTCCAGAGAAACCCTCTAAGCTGATCGAAGCGAAAGACGAGCGGATGTGTGTCGTTCAAGGCCTGCGCCAGCACGACGACTCCTCCGGGTTGCTTGCGAAAATCATCGATTCGCGTGATGTGAGGCGTTTTCTCGTCGACCCAGTCGTTGAAATGGTATGCGATCCCTTCAGCTTTCAGCTCATCAGTGACGAGATAGCCGCGGACCCGGTATTGTCCTGGCGGCAACGCTTGGCCAAAATCATCCTTGCCGTCCCACCTCGCAATCAGGCCGTTCAGACCGATAACGAAATCCGTCTCGGCCGCACTCACGTAGAGCGTCCGCCACAGCTTACCGGTCGAGTCGAAAACCCCCAGACTAATTCGGCCCTCGGCTTCCGGCAGCGCGAAAGTAAAGCGCTGCTCCCGCTCGGACGACAAAGCCGGCAGCAATCCCGCAAGAAGCGCTGCGAAGAGAATTCTCCTCAAGCGTAGTAATGCCAGTTCAGATTGGGGAAGAGATTGTCCCTCTCCTCACAAGCGGAGAGAAATCCATCGTCGCGGCGGTCGTTGCTGGCTAGCTCGTAAAGTTTCGTGAAACGCAGAATGTGATCGCGGGTGCGCTTTTCCGCGTACTCGCGTGCCGTGCCAGTCTTCATGAGAAACGCCCAGTCACTCGACTGGGCCAAAAGAAGTTCGCGGGCCATTTGTCTAAGAAGTCGATCAAAATACTTCGACTGCGTGTTGGCGAACTTGCAAGCCATTTCCGTCATTCTTGCCGCGCCCGCATGCAGGTGTGGGTAGATCCATGAGTTGCAGGGGTCGAGCCAAACTTCCCAGTATCCCTTGTTGCCCCAGCTGGATGATGAGGGGCTGACCATTTGCAAAGTTGGATGATTAAACAAATAGCTCGTCGGAGTAGTCAGCTGAAACGCCTTTTGGTCGAACGCGGCCTTACGCAGGAACAGGTCCAGAAACTCTGGACCCTCAAACCACCAATGTCCAAAGAGCTCTGCATCGAAAGGGCTCAGCACGATTGGCTCGACCGGCAGCATCTGATGCAACTGTTCGATTTGCTGGACCCGGCTTTGCAGGAAATGGCTAGCATGCGCCTCGACTGCGCCCGTGGCCCAATCCCGCCGATAGTACTCCTTATTTTCGCTGCCGGTGATCCGATGATACTTGATTCCCGAGTAACGACGGTGACCGACGTCCGGATAGACGCCGGCGAGGTACTCCTCCGACAATTCCTTGCCAATATCGCGATAGAAATCGCGATAGGCGGGATCGCCCGGATAGCCCTCGCGGGCACTCCAAACCTGCTTGCTGGATTCGCGATCACGCGCAAAGACCGCTGGACCCGCAGGAGTGTAATACGGCGAGAAGATGGCAAAACGGGGACGGGGCTCGCCAAACATCAATCCATGAGCGTCCAACACAGTCCAGCGCAGGTTGGCATCCTGGAGCATCTTGCCGACCGCCGGAATGTAGCCACACTCGGGCAACCAAATCCCGACCGGGTCGCGCCCAAAGCATTCGCGATATTCATCGCGCCCTATGAAAATTTGCGCCTTCATTGCCTCGGGACAAAACTCCATCAGAGGGAGAAACCCATGGGTGGCTGCGCAGGTGATGATCTCGAGGAGGCCATCTTCCTGAAGTTGGGCAAACGCCCCGACAACATCCCGTCCAATTTGATTGAGGTAGAAGTCGCGCGCGGAAAGGAACCGCTCGAAATAGAAATGCGCCAATTGATTGAGCGACGAGTCATTCGCTGTTCTTTCCATTTCTCGGCGGGAAAGCTCGATGACACGGTCGAGGTAGCGCTCTGTGCGATGCTGGAGAAGCGGGTCCCGCAGCATGGCACAAAGCGTCGGAGTCATCGTCAGAGTGACTCGGATGGGAACGCGCTCCGAGGCGAGGCGTCGAAAAATCTGTAGCAACGGGATGTAGGTCTCGACAACACCTTCAAAGAGCCAATCCTCTTCATGAAACTCGTCATGCTCAGGATGTCGAACGAAGGGGAGATGCGCGTGGAGGAGGAGCGCCAGTGAACCCGAATACTTGGTCACCATGCCCCAGCCTAGTTCAGGCGCAAGCTGTCGGACAAGATTGATTTAGCGCAGCGCGCGCGCAATTCTCTCCGCAGTGAAACTCGCGTTACTCGTTTTCCATTTTCCCGCCGCTGACTTGGAACTGTCAGTGCAGGAAGCTCTTTACCATCTGCAACTGGCCGGCTTCGCGCTCGCGCGGAATGTGCTCGGGCAGATAGCATTTCCAGGAAATGATCCGGCTAGGCGCGGGGCGAGCTTCCAAATCAAAGAGGGGCATCTGAAGACCGCGAGCGCGCTTCTTTCAAGCGTCCGCGTCATTTTCCCTGCAAAGACATTTCTTCTATGATGAAAGCTTCAAAAACTTCGGCTCGACGACGTGCTGAGACGACGCGGACACCTCCCAAGACTCTTCTCAGTCAGGATGGCCGCTATCTGGTGACCGGAGCGGCCGGCTTCATCGGAAGCGCTCTCGTTCACGGCCTGAATCGTCGCGGCATTACGCGCATCATCGTTACCGATCATCTCGGAAGTGACCAAAAGTGGCGCAACCTGGCTCCTTTAAGGTTTGAGGATTACGTGGCTGCAGACAGGCTCTTGCACGACCTGGCCGGAAATTCGCGATCACATGGAAAGTTCGACGCCTGCTTTCACCTGGGCGCTTGCTCGTCCACGACGGTGACGGATGCGACCTATGTGATGGAGAATAATTTTGGATATACCAAAAGTCTCTGCCGTTGGGCGTTGGCCACCGGCACGCGATTCGTCTATGCCTCGTCGGCGGCGACCTACGGCGATGGGGCTGCCGGGATGGACGACAAGAACGAGGATCTTCGGGCGTTTCGTCCCCTCAACCTTTATGGATACTCGAAACATCTCTTCGATCTGTTCGCGCAAGAGCAGGGACTGCTCTCCAGGATCGTGGGACTTAAGTATTTCAACGTTTTTGGTCCCAACGAATACCACAAGGGAGAGATGCGCAGCCTCGTCTGCAAAGCTTATGATCAGATCGTTTCGACCGGCAGGATTCGCCTTTTCAAGAGTTACAAGCCCGAGTATCCGGACGGCGGCCAGATGCGCGACTTTGTCTATGTCAACGATGCCGTGGAGATGACACTGCATCTTGCCGAGACGCGATCTGCCGCGGGGCTTTACAATATCGGAGCCGGCGTCGCTCGCACATGGCTCGACCTGGCCAACGCCCTCTTTGATGCTTTGGCGATCGCTCCCGAAATCGATTTCATCGAGATGCCGGAAAGCATAAAAAATCAGTACCAATATTATACTTGCGCCGACATATCTAAGCTGCGCTCCACCGGATACACTGCGGATACCACTTCTCTGGAGGAGGCGATCAAGGACTATGCTGTCAATTATCTAAGGCTTGGTAGGAGGCTGGGCGATCCGATCCGCCCGTGAATCACAGATCTCTTCCGTAAGCTTAGTTGAAGGAAAATTTCGCCCTTGCAGAATTGCTTCGACAAGCTGGGCGGCGAGCGGCTCAGTCACTTTGTCAAGTTCGCTTAAGGCCTTTCTTAGTTTTTCCAGCGAATGAGCAGCTCGCGCTTCATGAATCTGGGCGACCAAAATAAGAATTTCCTGCCGCTGCTCTTCGGTGACTTCGTCCCCAAGCCGTTCGAGGGCGGTCTCGACGGCTGGCAGCATTTCGTCGGCCTTTAAGCATGCCTCGGCAAACGCCCGCTCATTCATATCCTCGAAGGCATGCTCGAGTGATTCGGAGAGCATCTTTTCGACCGCTTCATCGCTCACTTCCACCGCGCTTTCCATGCTAACCTTGGTATCACGTC
>DATDKN010000011.1:0-2531 GCA_036519995.1 Terrimicrobium sp.
TCTTCGCCAGCCGATCGCCATTCAGAGCGCGAACCATCGATAGGCCTAGCTCGAACCGGTCCGTTGATGGAACTCGCGAAAAGCGCCGTCGCGCTCTTCCGATCCCGCTCGACAACGGCCGGATCGCGATTCTGCTTGCGCGTGAGGGCGCCAGCGCGGGTGGCCATCTTGCGCTGGCCCTGAAGCGTGCGTCACGCAGCGCCCTTTTGTGGCCTGAGGAGGCTGCTGACCTGGCAGCAACAGGCCGGCCGCTCACTGAGTTGCAAGGAATTGGTCCCAACTTGTCCAGGCTTATCGCTGGATGGATAGAATCGCCTCCGCCGCCGTCCGATACGGAACCGCTGGAGTTTCTTACAATGTCTCAGGCCAGGCGAGTCCTAGCCGAAAAACCTCTTTGGAGCGGCAAATTGAAAGGCGACCTTCACATGCACACTGATTGGAGCGACGGTTCTGCCACCGTTTTCGAGATGGCCAAGGCGGCGTGCGAGCGCGGCTACCAATATATCGGCATTACCGACCATACCAAAGGCTTGAAGATCGCCCGCGGACTGGATGAGAGCCGCCTGGATGCGCAAGGAGAGGAAATTCGTGTCGTCAATGAATCGCTGAGAAGCGCAGGTCTTCGTTTGGAAGTGCTTCGATCCGCCGAAGTGAACCTTTCCGTCGATGGAGAAGTAGATATAGACCCTCCCGTTCTCGGTAAACTTGATGTCGTGCTCGGATCGTTTCATTCCGCGTTGCGAAAACAGGAGATTCAGACCGCGCGTTTCATTGCGGCGCTGCGCAACCCAGCCATCCAAATTCTCGGCCATCCGCAAGGCCGCGTTTACAACTACCGAGCGGGCTTGGACGCTGAGTGGTCCCGCGTATTTGCCGAAGCTGCGCGCCTGGACAAAGCTGTCGAAATCGATGGCTACGCTGACCGGCAGGATCTCAAACTTAGCCTACTCAAACTTGCCAAGCGAGAGGGAGTGCGCATTTCCTTAGGAACCGATGCGCATCATCCCTGGCAACTTATCTTCATGAACTTCAGCCTCGCGGCCGCCTGCCTCGCTAAGATTCGGCCCGATCGCATAATCAACTTTCTTTCGGCTCGCGATCTGAAAGCCTGGGTCGAAGGCGTTCGCGGCCGCTAATTACGAGCGCTGAGAGCAAGATCGGAAGAGTCGCTGTCGCGGCGCGTCCCCACCGCCGAAAGATCTGCCCATCGGCGATGGGGACATCGCCGCCACAGAGTATCGCAGCGCGTCCGTACTTTTGTGCGCGGCAGGTGCTCAGCGACTAAGCTCTTGTTTAAGTGGCTTGAGAGAATCGTTGAGCACGCGGGAAAGATCGACCTTGTGCAAGACTTCGGACTCGGTCTTCGAAGTAATCCTAGCGAGTGCCGCACCAGGGATGGCAGCGCTCAACTGCTCTCGGAGGGTGTCGGGATGCACCGGGTCGCGCGCGGTAGATCGAATCGCAGTACCACGCCTTGGGCGCCAGGATCTCGCCTCCCTCATCGACCAGAAAGCGCCGGGCGTCTCGAATTCCAGGATCGAAGCGCTTCATGGTGCCCACTTGGGCGATCAATTCGGAATCACGGACTTCGGCCGCCAGTCGTTCGCAGTCGCTGATTGTTGTGCCAAGTGGCTTTTCCACGAGCACGTGCTTGCCGGCCTTCAGAGCCCGAATAGCAGAGTCGACATGGAACTGGTCGGCGATCGCTACGATGACCGCCTCCACCTTGGGATCGCCGAGCATGGCGTCATACTCAGTAAACGTTTTCCGGCATTCAAATCGGGCGGCTATTTTTTGAACAAGATCCTCTGCCACATCGCAAATCGCGTACAATTCCGCGTTGCGAGCTTTAGGTGCGGCTTCTAGATGCGCGGCCTGCGAACTAGGTCCACAGCCGAGAACTCCTACGCGCAAAAGGCGTTTCTCTTTCTTTATTCCCCGACTCCTACATGAGGACGGTGAGCATAACGAGGCAATTGGGCTTGTCGCGACCATCGCCTTTGCCTTTGGGAAGAAAACTTTTTGCGGAGCAGCAAAACCTCTCTCGAGGTGCTATGGCAATTCAAGACAGCCAGCCGCCCCGATCAGGTCTGTGTGAGGCGATCCTCGATTGTTGCGATGCCGTTCCGCTCCACGACCACCTGGCGCATTCCTCGATCACCCAAGGCCGCGTAGTCGTGTCCTGCCTCGACGGGACATGTCCAAAGGAAGACTAGGGGCACATCGCCTATGTTGATCGATCGATGCGCCCAATAGGGCGGGATGTAAGTAACCTTACCCGGTGTAAGTTCCGCGCTGCAAGTGGTTCCGTCTTCTCGTTCAAACAGCACAAGTCCTTGGCCGGACAGCGCCTGATAAGTCTCCGCGTGGTTGCGCTTGCTGTGGTAGTGACCCCGGGTGAGGTGGTATTCGGATCCCACTCTGCCCGGGTAAATGATGGTCGTGCCAAAGAAGATATCACCATCCGCCTGGTTTTGATTAAAGGCGTAGTTCTCGTAACAGAGCGGATCATTTTCTTCGCGAATGCGTCT
>DATDKN010000012.1:0-8096 GCA_036519995.1 Terrimicrobium sp.
GCCGCCGCGTGGAAAGAACGCGGCATCAAAATCAAGGGCGTGCGGATCGATAGCGGAGATCTCGGCAGCGAAGCCCGAAACGTCCGCGCGATTCTCGACAAGGCCCAATTGCACGACATAACTATCTTCGCCAGCGGAAACCTGGACGAGTATGTGCTCCGCGATCTTGTCGAAGCCCAGACGCCTATTGACGGCTTTGGGATCGGAACGAAACTGGACACTTCCTCAGACGCACCCTATCTGAACTGCGCCTATAAACTGCAGGAATACGCCGGCCGCCCAAGACGCAAGCATTCTGAAGGAAAGGCCACCTGGCCTGGCCGCAAGCAGGTCCATCGCGCTCTCGATGATTTCGGTCGAATGACCAGCGACGTCTTAGCCTTTCATGATGAGACGCCGGCCGCAGGTTTGCTCGTTCCGGTCATGCGCAAGGGCAAGCGACTCGCCCAGCCAAAGCCGCTGGCGGATGTGCGCCAATACGCCACCAACCAACTGGCACACCTCCCTAGCCGCTTACGAACTCTCGATCGCTGCGCCCCCTATCCGGTGACCATCTCCCCTTCGCTGCAAGAATGTGCCCATGCTCTCGACGTGCAAAACGTCCGCAACAGGACTTCAAAAACGCTCTCTTAGTCTTAGGCATGTTGCATCTAACGTGCCGCGACGATGAAGTCGAAAATTGTAGAGGCGCTTGACACAAACACCCCTGCCACTCACTCGTTTCGGCTAGATAACTTTCGATTTTGCGCAGCCAACTCAACGTGCCTTCACTCCACGGGCGGATACAGAACAACGTATCACTGCGGGCAACCCCTCTCGTTATCTAACAATCTAACCTAAGGCGCCAGTCGCTCGACCCTCCACGAGCCATTCGGTTCGCGGCGATACTCAAATCGATCGTGGAGTCGATGTCGCCCTCCTTGCCAGAATTCAATCGTTTCCGGCGCGACTCTGTAGCCGCCCCAAAATGGCGGGAGCGATACCTTCTTGTTGGCGAACTTCCGCTCTACTTTCTCCCACTCGCTCTCGAGGATCGTTCGCGAGGCGATTGGGCGGCTCTGCGGCGACGCCCACGCCGAGATCTGGCTATCACGTGGACGAATTTCGAAATAGCTGGAAACTTCGCTGTTCGTGACGCGACAGACCGAACCCGTGACAATTACCTGACGTTCCAGAGCCAGCCACGGAAAAAGCAGAGAAGCATTCGGATTTTCATCGAGTTGGCGCGCCTTGCGGCTCTCCAGGTTGGTATAGAAGACGAAACCCCGCGAATCCAGGCTCTTCAACAAGACCGTTCGAACGCTGGGTCTCCCATCTTTCCAAGCGGTCGCAAGGCTCATGGCATTGGGCTCAATCATGCCGGCGCCTAATGCCTCGTTCAGCCATAAGGCAAATTGCTCGAGCGGGTCGGCATGAAGATCGGCGCGCCGCAACCTGCGCGCGCCGTAGGTTCTTCTAATCTCTGCAATTCTTCGAGAAGCTTCGTCCACCGCGATTTCACTCATATCACAATCTCGTTGTGCGCACGGCTATTTTGCAGTGGAGCGCGCTCCCGTCTACCTTTTCGGACCGACCCGACTTGCGTCAGGCTGAGGGCGCCGGTCCGCCAAAGCTTTCAAGACGTTCGTAATTGTTGCTTCCGGCCGAGCTTTCGAGGTTTCGATGGCGACGAATTCAGGTGCGGGGAGTTCGTTGGGCGGTTCATACAAGTCGCTCAGCGTCTCGAAATCTTCAAACCGCGCGTCAGAGACTTGGGCGGTCTTACCAGTGCGATCCTTGAGCCGTTGCCGGATCTTTTTGTCCGAAGCTTTCGCCTCAACAAAACAGAAAGCGACGCCAGCTCTTCTAAGTTTGTCTCGAAGTTGATCGCGAAGGAACCGCCGGCTGTAGGTCGCATCAAGAATCACGCTGCGTCGGTTTCGGACGTGCCTGAGAGCATTTGCGAAGAGTGCCTGGTAAGTCTTCACCGTCATCTCCTCGGCATAGAGTTGCTGTTTTTCCTCTGCGTTCACCACACGCCGGCGAAGCGGCACTCGGGCCAGAGTTTTCCGGAGCACGTCCGAAGAAAATACTTCCCAGTCGAGTTCGCGTCCGAGCATTCGCGCGAGGGTGCTTTTTCCGGAGGCAATCCGACCCATCACGACCACAACCAAGGGCTTTGAGCCGGCCACGGCATACCGAAGAGCAAGGTTAAAGTAGTTCCTCGCCTTCCTGAGGATGCCTTTCTTGGCAGTGACCTCCCGCGCATCGAGACTTTGAATCGTCTCCACTTTTCCGCGAACATAGGCCCGATAGCACTTGTAGAAATCAACCACTGCCAGCAAATCTTCGTCGCCCAATGCACGCGCCATCTGTCTGACAAAATAGTCAGCCAAATCAGGCCGACCTTGATAGTCGAAATCCATTGCCAGAAAAGCGAGGTCGTTCGCCCAATCGAGGTAGCGGAGACGATCGTTGAATTCGATGCAGTCGTAGATCGAAAGATGCTTCGGACCCAGGTGAATATGCTCTAGGCGCAGATCGCCATGACAATCGCGAATTCGATGTTCACGCATCCGTCGAGCGAAGAGACTGGCATTGCCGCCATAAAATTTCATCGTAAAGTGCCGAACGGCCGCAAAGGCGGATCGCGAGAGTGAGCTTTCGGTAAACTTTTCTGTCTGCCGGAAGTTTTCGTTGGTGCTGATCTTCAGCTTCTCGATGCCTCCCCATCGCGTGATCGCAGGCGTTGGAGTCTGCGCCTCGTAAAACTTTCTCAGCGCGGAGACAATTCGGTTCATCTGGGGACGGCCGACCTTTTTGAGCCTGAGCAGCCGGGGAAGGAAATAGCGCGGATCGAGCTTCCGCATCTGAATTGCATATTCCACGATCGCGCCGCCATCGGAGAACGTCAGTTTTCCATCGTTCAAGAAGATTGGCAGAACTCCCAAATGAACGTGTGAGCTTAGTCTCCTGTTCAGCAGGACTTCTCGTTCACAGAAGTGGCGGCGTTTTTCCAGCGTCGAAAAATCGAGAAACCCCAAGTCGACCGCTTTTTTCACTTTGTAAACATACCGGGCGGTGATGACTACGTAAGAAGCGTGGGTCTGGAGCAACCGGACGCTCCGCGGACGTTCCGGATAGGAAAGGCGATTGCAGAGGAAGGAAATCAGCTTTTCCCTAGCAACCGTCCTTCCGCGGGCGAAGTCCTTCGAGGATCCGCTTCTCAAGGGAGGGCATTTCACTTGAAGCTAAATGTGCTTGGAACGTTCGTAGAGATCCCTCACCTGCCAGTCCGGCGTCTGATCGAAAACCTTATACCACTGGCCGACAGCATAAAAAGGCTCCGGCGTCGCGACAGTGACGACCTCGTCGGCTTCCGATCGCAAGATTTCGCAGGTAGACGGAGGCGCCACGGGAACCGCAACAATAATCCGATCGGGATGTTGTCGTCGAAGGGCGGCCACCGCAGCGCGCACAGTCGAACCCGTGGCAACCCCATCGTCGATGAGCACGATCGTCTTGTCACCCAGTGCGGGGAACGGGACATTGCCACGGTAGAGACGTTCACGACGTTCCAGTTCAACTCGCTCTTTCTCGGCCACCGCCTCGATGATGCTTTCAGTAATGCCGAATGAATTGACAACTTCCTCGTTGAGCACACGCACATTGCCACTGGCGAGCGCCCCCATCGCCAACTCCTCGTTTGTGGGGAGTCCAAGTTTCCGAACGACAAAAATGTCCAGCGGAACATCCAATGCTTGGGCCACTTCGAAGGCTACTGGAACCCCTCCTCTGGGCAGAGCCAAAATCAAGACGTCGTCGCGATGAGCGTAGGCACCCAGCAGCCTCGCGAGTGCCCGTCCCGCTTCAATCCGATCATGAAAAAGTCTGCTCATCACATTCATCGACCGCAGTTGGTCTGGGGGCGCACGTGCGAGCCCCTCTCTTCAAGCTGATCGCGTGAGGACCTTCATCTGGATTTCCTAACCTGCTCCCCGCACGAACTCACCGCTCCAACTCGCTCTCGTTCACCAAGACATCCCTTCTGCAGGTTCCTTTTAAACGCTGGCTTTTTCTGACGAATCTGCCTAGGTGTAGCGCAGCTCCTTAACCGTGGATCACTTATTTTTGTTGCGGATCACGCTTGCCGTGGGCCTGCTGGGCACGTTTCAACCCCGGTTGAACGCCGCAACTATTGACTCCTCGCTCAAGGTTGTGGTCAGCGTCGCCGAGCAACGACTCGCGTTGGTCGAGGATGGCGTCATCATTAAGAAATTCCGAATATCAACTTCCAAATTTGGTCTCGGAGACGGACCCAATAGCTATAAAACGCCGCTAGGGCGGCTCCGTGTCTGTGTGAAACTGGGCGCCGACCTTCCCATAGGAGCCGTCTTTAAGCGAAGAAACTTTAGCGGCGAAGTCATTCCAAGGAACGCTCGTGGCCGCGATCCCATTGTCACCCGCATCCTCTGGTTGGAAGGAATCGAACCGAGCAACAAGAACGCTCGAACACGCTGCATCTACATTCACGGCACCCCGCAGGAGCGGATGATCGGAACAGCCAGCAGTTTTGGATGTGTGCGAATGCGATCGGCTGACGTTATCGAAGTCTTTGATGCCGTCCCCATTGGAACGACCGTAACTATCATCCCGGGCAAGCTTCCCCGCACTCGAAATTCGGCGCCGTTTAAATTCCTGGTCTTCGGGCACGCCAGCCAAGTTCAAGAGAGGTCTTGAGCACTTAGGTCAGGATATTGGCACGACGGGAGTTAGCCCTCAGAGGTTATTCTTCGCCGTCGTAGTATTGCAATGGCTCGCTTCGAATCAGCCGTCGCTCCGGTGATCGTACGCCCCATTTTTGACTGTCCGGGTAAAAAGTAGACTCACCGATCGGGTTGTCAGCCACGACGCAGATGACCAAATCGCTCTCGCTGTCGTTTATCAATTGATGCGGCTCGCCGGGTTTGAAGAGGAACGCGTCGCCGGCTTCGATGAGGGTCTTGCCTTCTGCATGGCGCACTTGGCCGCGACCTGAAATCACCTGGTAGAATTCCCATTGGGCACTATGAGAATGATAAGGATACGGCACCTGGCCGGCAGAGATTCGCAAGATCTCCACATCGAACGGGTGGCGTTCGCTTAGATCCAGAGACTGCGGATTTCGCCCCAACGCCTCAGAAATGCTCCGGCTGGAGCCCGTAAACTTCCCTTTAGGCGAAGACCATGTCTCTTCCGCCAACTCGTTTATGTTTACCTTGCGCACAATTCAGACCTTTGCGCCGGCAACCCGATTCCGCAACCGGGAGCTGAGCAAAGCGAAAAATAGTTTGAAGGGATCGAACGGATCCTGGTCGTGAATGGCGGCGAAGACCAGTCATTCGTCGCCGACGGCAACGAGTCGCTCGCGCGTTGCCCAGAGTCCGGCAGACGGCGTGCCGATGAAAAAGATCTCCTCGCCGTCCGGCAAAGTATTGACACCTTCACGCATCCGTTCAGGCGAATAGCGATTCAGAACCTGATCAAGATCTGCAAACTGATAGTGAACGCCCTCAATTTCTGACCTCGTAAGTCCGCCTGGAGCATAGGTGATCGTAAATCGTCCCTCCGACGATCCGTGGATAAGATGCGCTGCGCCATGGGCAAGGTCCTGCAAATCGGGACTTTTGCGATAGAGCTGCAACACGCGCTCGGTTCCACAGTAGCCGTGCCTTCGGATGAGGGCGTCTACTTCAGCCTGCTCACCAAAGCGTTCAACACCCGGAGCAATCACGAGGAGTTCGCCTCCATCAGCCATGGCCATGCGAGTGCGGTAAATGGCTTTGTTCGCGACCCAAGTCGTCCGAAATTCCTCTCTCTGCATCACGGCCACCACCTTCTTCAACGGACGTGCCAAAGCGGTGATATTTTGCGACCGACTTCTCCGTGCAGCCATCAGATATGTTTCGAGATCATCGCCCACATACAGTCCCGAGTGGACGAGCCGACCCTCCTCGTCACGACGCATGACCACTTGCAGGAAAACGTCGGGCAATCGATCCAGAAAGTGCTCCTCGGCCCAATTAAAGCACGCTCGCAACGGAGTGATCAATTTACCCAGATTGTTCTCGATCCCGCAGACAGCTGCCGCCATGTGGGAGGCACAGATAGACTCTTTGCCGCCAAGGCCGATGATGTAGTTCTTGTTGTGATTGGCAAAACCAAGAACCTCGTGCGGCACGACGTGACCGATGTTGATGATCAGGTCCCACTGCTCGTTCATCAGAGTCGTGTTCAAGTCTATGGGGATCGCCCAGTCTGCTTTCCCACTTGTGATTTCGGCAACCTTCTCGGCAGGTATCGTCCCGACGCGCGTCACCCCACGGCGCCAATCGTGAGCATGAATACGCTCCTCGGGAATACTCCCAAACATCCAGCGATTCTCTGCCTCGGTATGAGGCGCGTGTTGACCCAACGTGGGTATCACGTGAACGTCACAAGACCGCGGCAGGAGTCGATAGAGAGTTTCCGCAATCCATCCGGAACCGCTGTGAGCGCGGGTCAGATCAGGGGGAAGCAGCAGGACTCGCCTGAAATCGCAGCCCAGGCGCACCCGCGCCTCCTCCAACAACCGGGCGCACAGCGACTCAACCTCCGTCCGGGAAATCTGCTCGGCTTCGCGATGGAACCAAGGCATGGTTAAGAACAAAGCCTGCTCAACCGTTGAGCTCGCTTGGGCTCGACGTGGCTAATGCTTAGTCGTTTTCAGAGCGGTCTGCTCGAGTGAGCGAGCTTTCACGCTTCAGCAATGTTCTTGTAGGTCTCCGTGCCAACCAGCAAACCAAACGGCGCGATGCTCTTCTGAATTCGCTCGATAAGTCGTAGGCGCCATCATCCGTAACCAGAGTCACCGTCACAATCCAGGCGTACTGCCGGAGGTCAGACTTCATCGCCAGCAGCGTATGCGTAAAGCCGCTGGTGATGCGTGTAAGCTGTAAAATGGGAAAAACATTCTTCGTTATGTGCCCAACAAAAAGCTGCTCGTCCGCGTCCGAGAGCAGGGCAAATCGATAAATCCCGGTCATCTTCATAGCGAGGTAGATCTTAAAATTGAAATCTCTAGTCTAGTTTTAGCTGCCTCAAGCGACCTGGCCGCTTCGCGAAGGAATAAAATCACGGGGAGCAAAGCTAAGCATGATCTTTCTTAAGCATCTCCAATTCACATTTTCTGTCATGGTTCGGCGACAGCCCGCGGCACCTTGGAACGATCTGGCTCGGGCACGATGCCTCGCCTCTTCGGCGCAGAGAAAAGCGGAGCCTTAGTCAAGCTTTCGCGCGTTCGGCGCAGCAAATCCATTACATTCCGCTCGGCAAACTGAGCGGTTCCAAGCAATCGGTTGCAGTGCAGATGCAGGTAACTTCCGAACAAAATTTCCGGCGGTTGACCAAGTTCGGCGCGTTCGGCCAGGGCACGTATTCTTCGTGAAATCGGCTCGATTGCCGCGCGGCGCTTTGCGAGCACACGCCTCACGTGCATTTCTTGAGAAGGCTCACCCAAGACCGATCGCAAGGTGTCCTTATGTTCGCGGTAAAGGAGGCCCGCGGGGCGCGACTTCACGTATTTTCGGCACCACTCGAGTCGCTCTCCCTCTGCGAGACCCAAACTGCCCAGCAAATCGTCCAAAGAAAGGACCGCCAGCCCAGTGCGGTCGGAGGCCAACATTCCGCGTGTCAGCAAGGCAAGCAATTCCGTGGTAGCATCGCTGTCCGCGCAAAAAATCTCTTCCGCAATGTCGATTCCGGCCTCGCCTCCGTAACGCTCGAGTTCCCGCTCATAAGTATCCAGGCTCAAGCGATGGCAGAATCCCCCCGCGAGAAGGGTTTCAGCCCAGGCTGACAAGGCAGGCAGGAGTTCCCCCACCAGAGAGCGCGGCTCACCCTTAAACCGGATCCGCAGGTGAGGTTCGGGATCCGAATAACGGATATAAAACCAGTGGGTGGCCAGATTTCGACCGAGAATATCCAAAACGAAATCGCGGAGGAGGCCGCCAATAAAATCATCGTGGACGTAAAGGCCGCGAGAACCTTTAAGCCAGAGGTCTTCTGGCCCGGGCAGCGCCTCCTGCACTGTGATTGCC
>DATDKN010000013.1:0-5776 GCA_036519995.1 Terrimicrobium sp.
GACAGAATCAAAAAGGACCGCTGCACACCATTTCTCGGCGCCGGGGCATGTTATGGAAGTCTGCCGTTGGGAGCTGAGATTGCTAAAAAATGGGCTGCTGAGCATGGCTACCCCTTTAGCAATTTCGATAATCTTATCGAGGTCGCACAATTTCTGGCTGTTCGGTACGATCCCGTCCGTCCCAAAGAACTGATTCTTCAGCAGTTTGACGGCCTGACCCCTCCCGACTTTAGCGCTCGCGACGAGCCACATGCAGTCCTGGCCGATCTTCCGCTATCTATCTACATGACGACGAACTATGACGACTTCATGGTGAGGGCGCTCCAGCGCCGCCACCGGGACGCGCGGCGGGAGCTCTGTCGCTGGAATGAGTCTCTCGAGGTTGAAGAATCTGTCTTCGATACCGATTTCGTGCCAACTCCCGCCAATCCGGTTGTGTATCACCTCCACGGCCATACCTTACCGGAATCGCTGGTGCTGACCGAGGACGACTATCTCAGCTTCCTGGCGAACATCGCTCGCAATCCAAAGTTGCTGCCAGGTCCTATTCAAAGAGCTTTGGATCGCTCCACTTGTCTTTTCATCGGTTATCGACTGGCTGATTGGAACTTTCGCGTGCTCTTCCAAGGCCTGCGTCCTCGATTGAAATTTCGGAACATCGCCGTACTCAAGCCCTCCGACGACTCCGACCGCGCGCGCGAACAGCGCGACTACCTCAACCGCTACTACGCGAGCATGGACTTGCAGGTGTATTGGGGAACAGCGAGGGAGTTCTCAGCGGAGCTGCGGGAGCGTTGGGAAAAATGTCAATGAACGGATCTCAGCCGAGCTCGTTGCAAGACGCAGATTGGAAGGTACTCCTTGAACGCATCAGCAAGGGTAAGTGCACGCCCTTCATCGGCGGTGAAGCCAACATGGGATCCATCCCGCCGAGTTCGACCATCGCGCGGGAGTTGGCCGCCGACACCGATTACCCGATGGAAAATAGCGATAATTTGCCACGCGTTGCCCAGTTCATCGCGACGACCTCCGACCCCTTCCGACCGCGAGAAATGATTGTCGAACGTTACGAGAGCGCGCCTCGACCCGATTTTCGAGCGCCGGATGAGCCGCACCGCATGCTAGCGGAGTTGCCGCTGCCGGTCTACGTCACGACCGACTACGACAGCAACATGATCGAGGCTCTAAAGACCCAGCCGATGAGGGAACCGAAACGGGAACTCTGCCGCTGGTGGGGCGATTCGCGTGACCAACCCTCGATTTTCGACTCGAGCTACGAGCCAACGGTGGCAAATCCGGTCGTCTTTCACCTGCATGGTCACATGGACACTCCTGAGTCCATGCTGGTCACTGAAGATGATTACCTCGATTATGTGGCGGTCTCGCGCGAGCCGAAGGTCATTCCATCCCGGATTCAGCGGGCTTTTACCGAATCCTGGCTGCTTTTCCTCGGCTACCGGGTCGAAGACCTCGAGTTTCGCGTTTTGCTCCGCAGTCTGCTGACCGCGCTGACAAACAATCGCTATAAAAAGCATGTCTCGGTCCATCTTCTACAGATGTCCGACAGCGCTGGTGAAGTGGAGAGGGTGCAAAGGAAACGAGCCTACCTGGCCTCCTACTGCAAGGGAGCGCCTCTAAACACTCTAATATACTGGGGATCCCCGCGAGATTTTGTGGTGGAGCTTCGGCAACGCTGGGAGGCGTTTCGAAATGCCGGAGGAGGGTAATCCCTACGTCGGCCCAAGGCCGTTTGAACGCAGACACGCGGCGCTCTTTTTCGGACGCGACCGTGAAGTCAATGAGCTGGTTTCGTTGATTATCTCCCATACCGAAGTGCTCCTATATTCCCAGTCAGGCGCCGGAAAAAGCTCGCTCGTCAATGCACGGTTGATTCCCCTCTTGGAAGCGGAAGGCTTCGACGTGCTCCCGCCGGCACGAGTGCAGGGGGTCGTCGAGGGCATTGACCCCGGCGAGATCGGCAATATTTACGCCTTTCACACTATGATGAGTTGGGCGGACCGCGTAGCCGATCCGAAGCAATTTGCTAGCATTTCGCTAGCCGACTTCTTGCGAACGCGTAAATGCCCGGTCGACGACGCCGGTAATTCGGTGCTCCGCATAGCAATCTTCGATCAATTTGAGGAGCTCTTCACCGCCTACCCCGACCGATGGCAAGAGCGTCGCGGTTTTTTCATCCAGGTGCGCGAGGCAACCAAGGACGCCGACTCGGGCCTTAGGACGGTCTTTGTCATGCGCGAAGATCACCTTGCTGAGATTGACCCGTATGTCACAATCCTTCCGGAAAGGTTTCGCACCCGTTTTCGCCTCGAGCGAATGCTTGAGCAGAGGGCGCTCGACTGCGTCCAGAAGCCGCTGGAAAACACCCGGCCGCAACGCCGCCTCGTTTCTGGGGTCGCGAAGGCCTTAATAGATCAACTGCTACTGCTCAAAACGACCGGTCTCGACGGCAAGCCGATCGTGGCGAAGGATCAGTTCGTTGAATTGGTTCAATTACAGGTCGTCTGCCAAAGCCTTTGGGAACAGCTTAAGCCTGACGACTATGAGATCGGCATGGATGACCTGGCAACAGCCGATCCAAGCAAGGCGCTGCTGAACTTTTATGAACGCTGTATCGTCCAAACGGCGGAGCGGACAGGTGTGCCCGAAAACAAGATTCGGCGGTGGTTCGAACGCGACCTCATCACTCCCGCCGGGACACGTGGCACCGTTTTTCGAGGAGATCAGGAAACCCGAGGTCTGCCGAACGCCGCCGTCGATGTGCTCGAGAATTTGCACATCATTCGAGGCGAAGTTCGCGGTCGGGGTCGATGGTACGAATTGACGCATGATCGGTTTATCGAATCGGTGCAGATTTCGCGCCAGCGCTGGAGCGAAAGCAACGCGGCCACAGAAGCGGCCGTGCGCCGCCTCGAAAAGCTGGCTGAGCGGTGGACGCAGCAGGGACGCGGCAGGAAGGGCCTGCTCGATGTAGGTCAACTCCTCGAAGCAGAGCGAGTGTTGCGGCTGCCGGCGGTCGAGCGGCTCGAGGTAAGCGATACGGCACGTTCGCTGGTCGATACGAGCCGAGTGGTCGTCGAGGAGAGCAAGCAACGAAAGGAGGAAGAACTACGCGTGGCCAAGGAACTGGCAGCCGAGCAGCAACGTCGCGCTGAGGAGCATCGCGCTGCGGCTACGCGAGAGCGCCGGAACGTCAAGATTCTCGCTGCCATATTGGTTGTCGCGCTCGCGACTGCAACTTGGGCGATTATCGCGGAGAAAAAGGCGGACGCGGAGAGGGAAAACGCCCTTCGGGCGCACCAACATGCCGAGAATGCGCGGATGAGAGCCATGGTCCGGCAGTTGGCGGGCCAAGCCTGGC
Source organism: Terrimicrobium sp. (assembly GCA_036519995.1). Lineage (GTDB taxonomy): Bacteria > Verrucomicrobiota > Verrucomicrobiia > Chthoniobacterales > Terrimicrobiaceae > DASTFP01. The sequence continues at coordinate 3,380 of DATDKN010000013.1, forward strand.
AAAAACAGGATGAACTCGATGTGGCGCTCCTCCTCGCGCTCGAAGCCAGGATCACCGCTGAAAATCTCAAAGGAACGCAACACGAAAAAAGCGTCGCCCGGACAGCTGCCACCAGCAGCCTGCTGCGAACCCTCCTCGGCTCTTCGGGCTTACAACGCCTGATGTATGGTCACAACCAACCCGTTCGGAGCGTAGCGCTCAGTGAAGATGGGAAGACCCTAGCGTCCGGTGACATGGATGGGGTGATTCGGCTGTGGACGGCGGACGGACTTTCACCGAGCCGCGAGCTCGATTCTGAATTCATAGTGATCTATAGCGTCGCTCTCAGCCCGGACGGAGAGTTTCTCGCAGCTTGCGGCAAAGTGAAGAACGCGCTGGACAAAACGATCTTGCTGTGGAAGGTCGGCACGGCCTCACGTGTCGGCAATCCGCTGGCGACACAAGGACGCCAGGTGGCGTTTAGTCCAGATGGCAAGTGGCTCGCCTCACCTTCGGGCGACCGAGTTCTTTTGTGGAGTATCCCAGATCTGAATGCGGATCAACTTGAGACGCAGGACAATGTGGAACGCATTGCCTTCAGGCCGAATGTTGATCGGCTGACTCTAGCGGCTGGCGGCACAAAGGGAAATATTCGCCTGTGGGATCTGGCGAGCAAGACGGAGCTCTTGTCGCTCCCGGTTGGGAGTGAAGGGGAAACCCAGCTCTACAGCCTTGTCTTTAGTCCAGACGGAAGCATGCTCGCTTCCGGTTGGCTCAGCAAGAAAATCGTCGTTTGGAATCTGGATCGCCCTGAGGTGCCGCGGACACTAGCCGGACACTCCAGCCCAGTCTTCGCGCTCGCCTTCAGCTCTGACGGGAAAAGCTTGGTCTCGGGCGGAACAGATCGGACAATTCAAAGATGGGACCTCAACTCGCCAACTAACAAACCTGAACCGCTAAGCGGGTATGCCCAGGAAATCCATAGTCTTGTTGTCAGCAAGAAAAACGAAGTCTTCGCGGGAACCGGCAAAGGCACCATTGCCGTATGGGACCTCAAGGCGAAAGATCCGCGCCTGGCTGAGCGCATCAACTTGCCACTTACACAGGGAGAGTCGGTCCGGTGCGTAAGCCTCGTCGGGGAAAACGGCAAGATAATGGCCTTCGGGACCTCCGCCGGCAGGATTTTCCTCTGGAATCCGGTTAGGCGGGAACTCTCGGAATCTCTGTCGCCTAATGCGAAACCCGTGCTTTGCATTGCGTCGAATCCAGATGGTCGGACGTTCGCTTGTGGTTCAGATGAAGGAATTATCTTTTGGAGTGCTGCTGGACAGCTCATCGACCAAGTGCGTTCTGAAAAGGGAGCCATATCAGCGTTAGCTTTTCGACCAGATGGGCAAGTGCTCGCATCGAACACGGCGGGTAAAGAAATCCTCTTTTGGGATGTCGCCCGGAAGCAACCACTTGATCTGCCGGCCCTGGCAAAGGAGCTCAACGGTCCTGACGCCCATGCGAAGCATGTCACCAGTCTGGTTTTCAGCCCCGACGGCAAACAGCTGGCGGCAGGCGATGAAGATGAGAAGGTTCTGCTTTGGGACGCCACCACCGGAGCTCGTATCGGCACCGAACCATTGTGTGAGTTTGATAATCCCACTTACAGCCCGATCCACGCGCTGGCGTATAGCTCCACCGGGCAGCTGGCGGCGGCCGGGCGCGATCCGAAGATCTTACTTTGTGACGCCACCGGTTCACCTTCAAAGCCGGAGGTAAAGAGACTTGAAAAACACAAGGCAAAGGTCACGAGCCTGGCCTTTAGCCCCAATGGGGAGACGCTTGCCTCGGCTTCAGAAGACGGGGCGTTGATTTTGTGGGATGTTCCCAGCGAGCAGTTCATTTCTTCCTTGATGCCAGGAAGCATTGACCCGGAGAAGCAGAAGCCGATCATTGCTGTCGCCTTCAACCGAGACGGTTCGCGCCTTTTGACCGCAGGAAGCGAGATCTTTGTTTGGGATCTGAGCCTCGAAAGCTGGCGACAGCGGGCCGACTCAATCGCCCTTCGAAACTTGCCTCAGGAGCAACGAGACCAGATTCTACCCCCCGATGAGTCCGCCGAAACACGACCGGCGCGAAAAATTTCAAGTTTAGAGCCTCAGCGTTAGAGTAAGTTAGTCTTAGTTCTTCATCTCGACGTCAGCGGCTGTCGTGTTAGCGAGGCCGGAAGCAATAAGAGAGTGCTAACATAATTCACAAACCGCGAAAGCGTTGCTCACCGAATACCCGATAGGACTTTTACTGAGCTTAATCATTAGTTGAAAAGGAAGGGGCCAACGTCACTGGACGTTGGCCCGCTTGCCTCGTCGGATATGACTGTCTTACTTAGTTGTCTGCCTGCACCGTGATAGTCATCGAGGCAATATTGGC
>DATDKN010000014.1:0-6577 GCA_036519995.1 Terrimicrobium sp.
TTCGTCGATGGCGCGCTTGAGCCCGAACGCCGGCCCACCCATGTCGCGAACGGTTGTGAAGCCGCGCATCAGCGTGGCCGTCGCCTCGGCGCCTGCCACGATGTTGAGGTGGCCGATGTCCCCAGCGAGCAGCGCTGAAAGCGTCGGCCGCACCAGCATCGTGTGCCAGTGCATGTCGATCAGCCCGGGCATTAACGTTCGTCCGAAGCCGTCGATGAGCACGGTGCTTTCGCTTCCATCAGTCGGGATCGGGTCCGCGGAAATGCGCTCAATCGTGTTGCCACGCACCAGGACGCTTTGCGGCTCCGAAAGAAAGCCGCTCTTGCCATCGAAAACTCTGACATTCTGAAACAGCGTTGCGGCCGGTGGTGGCGTTTGCGCATGGAGCGAGGCGGTGAGTGCCCAAAGCACGATAAGGACGATCGATCTGATGATCACGATTGGCGTTCCTTCACTTCGGCAGTTCGAGAAGCGGTCCTCTTGCTGTGCGGGGACCAGAGCACGGCCGCGATCTTCCAGGTTCGTATGGTGCGAGGTCATAACGCCGACAAGTGGATTGTGATTGAAGCGACCTGTTCATGTCCGGGATTTGCGCGGTTAGCGGACGTTTTCATGGTGACATCCGGAAGTCGAGATTAGAGGCAGTTTGGGTTAGGCGGAACAGTTTTCCTCTCCCTCCCCTTGCATCTGCCGATTTCCCGAATGCACGAGAGGTTCGTCACGGCGTCCGCGTCGTCTAAAAAATCAATCTCGCTGACAAAGCGCTGAACAAAGTCGACCACCGAGCTGAGCTGCGGTCCGCCATTTGTGGTTCGATGCACGCACGGCTTGCTTACTCGTTGCGGGACGTGTTGAGAATCATGATCCGTTCGTATCTCACCGGTGCGGTTCGGTGTTTATTACGATTCAAGCGATCAGTCCAACCAGCATCGGAGAACGGGACGCACTTCCCAACGGGCAACATCGCTTGGAGGGCTCGGACCATTAGATGCTGGAAGGTGGAAGCAACTCCCCTCGCAGTGCAGCATCCCACCTCACGGACAGCGGCTCACTCCGTCGGGTATCACCTGGACTTGGGTCGACAGTTTATAGCTGTGGCCGGTGGGGGCTGTCAGCTCTACTTCCGCCAGGAATGCGGTGAAGCCAGCGGCGGACTTGGGAACATCTGCGCTGGCTCGGTTGCTGCCCAGGTTAATTTTCAACTCGCGACTGGTCCATTTTTCGTCCCGGAAATCGCGGTCCACCGAATGCGCAGTCCAGAGACGAATATTGCTGGCGGGTTGATCGACTCTGACCGTGAGGCCCGCGGCGCCCTTCGTGCCATCGCGCAGTTCCCATTCGACGTTCGGCAGCGGCTGATGATCGGCGATCATTTGAAACCATGCGGCCAACGTTTGCCACGCGTCATGGCCGAGATCGTGCCCAGCGTTCGGCGTTTGGAAGACCAGTTTCGACTCCGGCAGATCGCTCCAATAGTGTCGCAGCGAGTCCACGACCCAATAAGGATCGTTGGTGCCGAGCAACAGGAGCTTCGGCATCGTATAGCTCCGCCGGTAGCTGTAGGGATCGACCCAAGCGCGCAGCGTTTGCATGGGCGGATCGTCCAACTTCTGGTGCAGCTTGAGATCGGTATAATCGCTGATTTCATCGCTCTGCCGGCCGTACATTTTCTCCGTCCAGTCGAGCTGTGCCTTCATGTTCAACATGTCGATGACCATCGGCGCAATGCCGACAACGCGAGTGTCTACCGCGGCAGTCAACCAACTCGTCCAACCTCGTTTGGATGCGCCGGACACCACGAAGCGCTCTATCGTCTGATCGAATTCCTGCCGTCCGAAGGTTTGGAGCGTATCCATGGCGCGCACGGCGCTCTTTACCATTGGGAAGAGCAGTGGCCAGGTCGGATCGCCGGTTTTCAAGTACTGGTCGAAAGTAAATGCGATCAAGGCATCCTCCTTGAGACCATCGTAGAGTGGTTGGTTCGGCACCTTGTTTAGAATGGCGACGACCGCGCCGGCCCGTTGCGCCACTTCATGGAACCGGTCCGCCTCTTTTTCATCCCGCGCATTGTAGCCGTCGTCAGCGATGAAGAGCATGGCAATGTCAGCCTGGCGCAAGGTGGTTGGCCGAACCACCAGCAAGTCATGGCTCCAGAAATGTCCGCGCCACGTTTGGGAAATGAGTTCCAGATGCGTGAGGGTGGCATCCTTGATCTTCTTCTGGTCAGTCCGCTTCCAGGCAAACGATGCGTCCGGTTCGTGAAGATAGTTTTCCAGCGCGTTCGCCAAGCAATCGGACATAGAGAGCATCCCCATCAGCAATAGTCCCACGGCAAGAAACCGTCCGCGGGTGCCCGACGAAACCCGGCTGAACGAGAGGTCGAGCATGCGTCAATACAGTGATGTCCCATCACCTCGTCAAGTTGAAGCGGCGCGTGAGCCTTGCGTTTCGAACAGCTTTGCTGCAATGTCTCTGTCTCCCCGCCTGTTCCCCGATGCCAGGGTCTTCTCCAAGTTCAATTCTGGTGATCTTAAGAATTCCCTGAGACAGTCCGCGAATCCCTTTTGGGGCCAGCGTGGTTGGTTCGTTCTCGGATTGGCCAAATGCCGCCATGCTCTCCTAATCACAAAGCGTTCGAGCTGCGATCGGGAAGATAACCCCCGCAACGCAACTATGCACAGGCGAGCGTCCAATCAGGTCAAGGAGCACGCCTCGTAGAAGCTCTCCTGAACTCATATGGGACTGGCCCTAAGAAGTGATTCTGTCCCTTTGCCAGGCTATGCGGAAGTTATCTGAGGATGTATGGGACGAGGAGGTGCGTGCCGCAGGTAAAGGTTCAGCGATCGCATCATTAGGCGTCCATACCTCTGCGCCTACATGCGGCAAACATTCGACTATCTTGAAGCCTTCTCGGAGGGCGACTGCAAGCGATTAAGAACTTGCAACATCGCTGGGGCCAGATCCGTGTGGTGATGCGTCATCTTCCACGCTCCAGCTTCTCGCTGATAAATGTTCGTCACCCGAATCTCGCCGGCGACCTTCTCACCGCCCAGCTTGAACTCTGGACACTCAACGCCGACTTCGTAGGCGACATCGCCGAGGACGCGGATGAGTTGGTCCTTTAGTTCAACTTTCCCGTCTGAGGCCCCTTGGGCCACTTGTTCCCACGATTCCAGAACTTCGTTCCATCCCACCTGCCGACCACCGATCGGATGCATCGTGGTGACGGCCGGGCCGTGCGACCAGATGTCGGAAAGGGGCTGAGCGTCACCATTGAGCATACGGTTCAGTGCAGCGTAGAATTGCGTTGATGCGTTTCGGATTTCGTCTTCTGTGGACATAGGATGACCTTCTGTTGTGGTAATATTTTAACGGCGCCGCCACGCGCCTAACGTAGGCGACTAGAATTGCTCCTTTCCCAGATCGTCAAGAATAATGCTGCGCCTTGCCCTTGATGGGCGGCACTGTTCTACAACTTCCGCGCGGAATGCGCCGTCGAAGAACACCAGCTTGAGGCGGGCCTTGAAGGAGCCGACCGCAAGGAATCAGCTTTTGCCGGAGGTGGATGATCGGCACTGTGGAGCGACGGATGATCGGGCTATGGAACCAGTTGACACCCCTCGAATGGGGGCCTCGTAGAGCAGGTCATTTAGCCGGTTTCACGGTGCTCCTCAAGGGCTCTGTGGTCTCTTCTGAGAGCGGACGGGGCGAGCGGTAGCTCGCGCCGACGTGTTCAGTGCCACGGCGGCGCGAATGAGGGCCTTCAACGCCTTTTCATTAATCTTGTCGGCCTCATGGAAATCGATGGCACGCCTGGTGTTGCCTTCGAGGCTGGAGTTAAAGAGGCCTGAGGGGTCTTCCAACGAGGCGCCCTTGGCGAAGGTCATCTTTACGACATTCTTGTATGTCTCACCGGTGCAGAGTATTCCGGCGTGCGACCACACCGGAACCCCTCTCCACTTCCACTCCTCGACCACGTCGGGATCGGCCTGCTTGATGAGAATTCGAACCCGAGCGAGCGTCTCGCCCCGCCAATCACTCAGTTCCTTGATTCTCGCATCGATCAGCTCAGAGGGAGAGTCTCCTCCTTCCTTCGAGCCGCTCGTCCTCTTCTTCATGGTTGTCGTCGCTTTCTTCATAGTTGTTTTCGCTCGCCCGTCACTTGAGTATCGCTAGTCAGCACTTCGGACCATCGCATCTCGTTTCCATCAGGGTCTTAAATATCGGACCAGGTATCACCTGGGGTCTGGTCTCGATTGCGGGTCCATCGATCCCAGTTCCTCGGCCGCGATTCCGAACAATTCGTCCGCTGAACCGACAGCCACAAAATGGCCGGCTCCCTCAACGGGATGCCAGACCGCTCCAGGCATTTGGTCAGCCACCTGTTTGTTGATGGCAGCCGGGACAAGGCGATCATCCATTCCTTGCCACATGTGGACTCGCCGTTCGATTTTTCTCACTTCGAAAGCCCAACTCCGATAGAGTAGCTCACTGTCGCGCACTAGCCCGTCGCTACCTTGAGCGAAGCACTCGGCGCTTGTTTCACAGAAGGCGGTTTCGACATCCGGTTGAAGCAAAATCTGTCGATCGTAGTCGTTGACGGCTCTCCGAAGTTGTTTGATGTAGGTCTCGCGGAAGTGTTCGGCGGTGATGCCAAGGGTCGCATACATGAGGCGGAAGCCAGGTTCAAAATGCAGTGCGAGAAATCCCCCCAGCGCATCGACTTTAGAAAGGTAATCCTTTGCCCAGTTGTCACCAAATGTCCCGTAGCTTGCACCCGCGATGCTGCTGACGTGGCGTAGTCGAACGGGATCGATGTAAGCAGCTGACGCAAGTGCCCATGGGCCACCCTCCGACCAGCCTGTCGCTCCGAATTCATGATACCCCAACGCGTCCGCGATCGTTGTCATGTCGTCGGCCCAGCCAGAGTAGCTGCGTGTTTTTTGAGGACTGGACTGTCCCATACCGGGTCGGTCTACGCATATGAGTCGTAACCGCTTCTTCGATGCGGAATTTGCAAAGAAGCGTGCCTCAAACCGACTACTGGGTCCACCATGATTATGGATAACGAGCGGTCCGTGCGGATCTCCAACTTCGAGATATGTGAGATTACGGCTGTCTTGGGACCGTATCGTCTTTGTTGCTCCCATGGGGGTTTTGTCACGTACCTCGCTACGTCCCGCTCACAGTCGTTCGCCGGGCAATTGGCTGGCTTGCTTTACCCAACTAGCGAATTGAGTGTCGTCGAGCTGGTCGTCCTCGTGGATGTGGAGGTAGCGCACGTCCTTCTGCTTGGACTCGCCAGGCGGGAGAGGACGCAGCGAAGCGCCGCGGAGGAAAGCCACTTTGACGTATTCCGTGAAGCAATGATAGCTGAGGAACCAGCCCTGGCCCGCGACTCCGTAGAGCGGCGTGTTCCATTTGACCGCCTTCTGCACGCCGGGAACGGTGCGCACGATGAGCGCGTCGAGTCGGCGCCCGACGTCGCGTTTCCAGCCCGGCATGGCCCCGATGTAGGCCTGCACGGGGGTCTCGCCGGAGCCCTTCGCGATCTGAGGGTTGCCGCCTGAAAGGAGAACGACGTTCTCGCCTTTTCGCACCCTGATCGACTTGGCCTCACTCGCTCCTGGCTTGGCCTTCGCGCCTGCCTCCAGCAAAGACTTGGACTTAGTAACCGATTTGCGTGGTTTACTTGCACGAGACGTGCTCTTGGCCTTCGGCTTCGCCCTGCTCATTGGTTTCTCCTCCTGGATTTGTCACAGGCCGTGGCCCGTCAGTCAAGTGACGAACCCGCATGGAGAATGTGAACGAATGGATTGAGGACGATCTCCGCGCTGTCCCTTGCCTGCCCTCCGAGTAACAGCGCCGCGCGAGAATCAACTTTTTCACTTTAGACCCCAAACTGCTTTCGTCTCGGCTAATCCACTTACGGAACCTTCACTGCCCTTGGCCGCCGCCATGTGCCAGCACTAGCCTTCACCAGAATTGTTTTTCCCGGTCTGTCGACCTGCGAGTTCGCTCATCGGCTTTTAGGCAACTGCCGGCGGAGGGGATCGAACCCGCTTTTATGCATGTTTTGGATTGCGCGAAAAACGAGTTAAGTTGCGTGGAATAAGCATATAAGCGGCATTGAGGCTGATTTCCGCTCCTACAGAAATTACGCAATCATTCGCAAATCATGTGTCCGAAATTGTCCGAAAAGCTTGCCCAGAGGGGCACGCTCATGCCTGACAGCACTAGTGTGGGTTCGGAAGCGACACTGATCCCGACACATTGGCGCTGCCCTTGAGGGCAGTCTTAAACGCTTAGCCTAAAACCGGGATGGTTAGCGTACGCAGTACACTTATCAACGCGTCACGGCATGCCCTCTTAACAACGGTCTTTCCGTGGCCGCCGCTGCTCACTCTGGGGGTGGCGTGTCAACTCATCCTCCGCCAGGTTGCCGGCGACGCCAGAACGGTGCGTCCGGCCACCGGCGTTCGATGGAGTAGTACCCGAGACGTTTCTGTTCGTAGCCCGTGAACTCCATGGCGAATCGATCCGAAAGGCGCTCCAAGGCCGCGTCATCGCCGTCGAG
>DATDKN010000015.1:0-3005 GCA_036519995.1 Terrimicrobium sp.
GCTTCTCGATGCTTCAACATTTGCCAACCAACTTCGGGCACTGGATCAGGAGGGTTGCGCTGGCGTGCTGATCGACCAGTTGGGGACAGAAGATCCTCACGTCTGGTCAATACTGAACCATCACTCGGACTCTGAGCCAAAACTTTTCCAGGAGCTCGAAACGATCGAGCCAAAAAGTACTATCGCTCAAATTGGGGATGGGGATTTCCTCAATGCCGATTTGAGCTCGAAATCCGGCCAACGAAAGCTCTGGGTTAACGCCGATGGGTACGTCTGCGAAACCTACGAGCAATTTCCCATTTATCCTACCGTCGCGCATTTTCAGAATGCTAAGCCGAATCAAGTAGCCCTGACTTTTGATGACGGTCCCGATCCGAAGTGGACTCCGCAGATCCTCGACATTCTGCGTCAGAACCATGTCCACGCCACCTTTTTTGTCATAGGGAAACATGCGGAGGATCACCCTAGCCTGATCCGGCGCATTCTCCGGGAGGGTCATGAGATCGGAAGCCACACCTATACCCATCCTGATCTATCGGAGGTGAGCCCTGAGCATGTCACGCTGGAGTTAAACGCCACCCAACAACTCATCGAGTGGATTACCGGCCGCACGACCATCTTGTTTCGCCCGCCGTACAATGCGGATTCCATGCCGACGTCCGTTGCTGACGCCCGACCGATTGCGCTTAGTACAGATCTTGGCTACATAACGGTCGGAGAGAGCATCGATCCCGAGGATTGGGCGCGTCCGGGCACCGACACAATTGTCCGCCGGGTGAGAGAAGGGCGCGAGGCAGGGAGAGTGATTCTTCTGCACGATGCCGGTGGCGACCGTAGCCAGACCGTAGCAGCGTTACCGCACATCCTCGAGTTCTTGAAGGCTCGGGGAGATTCAGTCGTTACAGCGGGGAAACTGCTCGGCCTCAAACGCCATGACACCATGCCTCCGCTAACCGCGGGCTCTCGAAGTATCTCGAGCGTGATTACGAATGCCGGCCTTCTTTCCGTTCAGTGGAGCGAGGAGTTATTCTGGGCCTTCATGATCGCCGCGTCCGGGTTGACGCTAGTGCGCAGCGTCGTGGTGGCAGTTCTTGCGCTCAGGCGGAAGTCTCGCTTCTCGTCCGGGAATTTTACGCCTTCACTTACCGTGCTGATCGCGGCCTATAACGAAGAAAAAGTGATCTCGGAAACTTTGCGTTCGGTATTGAACACTGACTATGCCGGATCGCTGGAAGTTATCGTAGTAGATGACGGATCGAAGGATGCTACAGCTGCGAAAGCGGAGGAGGTTCGCGACCCTCGCGTGCGCGTGCTGCGACAAGCGAACAGCGGAAAGTCGGGCGCCCTCACGCGAGGCTTAGCCACGGCCGCCAATGAGATCATCGTCTTCCTTGACGCTGACACACAATTTCAACCTGACACGTTGCGCCTTCTGGTCCAGCCGCTCGCTGATCCTCGCGTCGGCGCCGTATCCGGACATGCTCGCGTCGGCAACCTGCAGACCTGGATTGCGCGCTTTCAGAGCCTTGAGTACATCTGCGGCTTCAACCTCGACCGCCGCGCCTACGATCGCGTGAATGCTATTACCGTTGTCCCCGGAGCGATCAGCGCAATCCGGCGAGAGGCAATAGAGGAGGTGGGCGGCTTCGATTCGGCGACCATAGCCGAAGACACCGACCTGACGCTGTCGTTGCATCGGAAGGGATGGCGGGTAACGTATGTGCCCGAAGCGATCGCCTGGACAGAGGCACCGGACACCATTCGTGCGCTCGCCAAACAGAGATTTCGCTGGGCTTTCGGAACGATGCAATGTCTTTGTAAGCACGGGGATCTCATGCTTAACCCCCGTTTTGGTGCTCTCGGCTGCTTCAGCCTTCCCAGCATTGCGCTCTTCCAAATCTTGCTTGTGGCCGCAGTTCCGATTGTCGATTTAATCCTCATTATTTCACTGCTTTCGGGAGCCGGATCGCCATTCGTCGCCTATTTCATTGCATTCTTAATGTGCGATCTGTCGCTCGCCTCCGTGGCTTGCTGGATCGAGAAAGAGTCTCTTAGACGAGCCGCTTGGATCATCCCGATGCGATTCATCTACCGGCCGATCCTGAGCTACGTGGTCTGGCGCGCCATCATCTGTATGCTGCGCGGGGCCTGGGTGGAATGGGGAAAACTGGACCGCAAGGGGACCGTGGTCCTAGGGGCGTTGAGATCTTGAAGATCATCAGATTATTTCTGGCGGGCGTTTTGCTCGTGATTGGCTGCCGCGAGGAGTTGGCAGATCCCCCGCCGGAACCATCCACTTCTGCAAAGGCGCCTCTCCATCTCGTGGTTCCCGATCAAGGCGCCTACACGGGTGCATACATCGATTTTGGCGAGACGGAAGATGATGTGACCCTTGAGCAAATTGAGGGTTTTGAAGAGGCCGTTGGAAAACGCCAAGCCATCGTTGCATCATCGAGCTACTGGGGAGAGCAAAGCTTTCCCCTTCATAACCTGGAAATCATCACCCGTCACAATGCGATTCCCCTGATCTACTGGTCGCCTTGGGACAAACCGTATGTGATGGAGCGAGGACCAGATCGTTTTTCGCTGAACGCCATCGTTGCCGGGAAATGGGATGCTTATATCGATTCCTGGGCCCGACAGGCAAAGAGCTTCGAACGCCCGATCTTTGTCGCTTGGGGACTTGAGATGAATGGCAGCTGGTTTCCCTGGTCGGGCTGTTTTTACGGCGGCGGCGAGCAAATCTCCAAAGACGTTTATGCCGGACCCGATCTTTATAAGCGGGCTTACCGTTATGTCGTGGACCGTGTCCGTGCGATCGGCGCGCAGAACATCATCTGGGTCTTCCATGCCGAGGACTACTCTTATCCAGTGGACCAATGGAACCAGCTTGCAGAGTACTACCCTGGCGACGATTATGTAGACTGGCTCGGTATGAGCGCCTATGGGAAACAATTCCGCGACGAGCCATGGGTCTCTGCCTCAGATGTAATGATCAATGCCTA
>DATDKN010000016.1:0-2395 GCA_036519995.1 Terrimicrobium sp.
GCACCTCTAGAACGGGTGGTTGCTGTAGCGGCGGTGTCCCCACCGCCGAGGTTCTTTTCCCCGCCGGTGGGGCACCGGCGGTACAGAAGCGCTCGTCTGCTTGTTTGGAGACAAGGGCGCACCATTCGCACTTTTGTAGAATGCGCGAGAAATGCTAAGCTGCTCGGAAATGAGCTTGAGTGGAACCCAAGGGGACCCGGTTAAAACCTCTGCGGGCGTTGAGGGTGCCACCTCGTGCCATCTCGTCGCCGTTGGTAGCAGAAGTGCATGAGTCCTAGCAGGCAAGACCTCTTGCTATCTCGCCTGAACGACATCGGCGCTTCGCTTGCGCATTCCAACAAAGCGGTTGCCTTGATCGGATTAGGCTCTGTCGGCATCGAAGTCGATCGGCTCGACGAATTTTCCGATCTGGATTTTTTCGCGATCGTTAAACCGGGTTATAAGGCGGAATTCATCGAACACCTCGACTGGCTTGGCTCGATTTGTCCGATCGCTTATTCCTTCCGTAACACGCCGGACGGTCACAAGCTGTTATTTCGGGATGGCGTCTTCTGTGAGTTCGCTGTCTTTGAGGAACGCGAATTACCAGAGATTCCGTTTGCCCCGGGGCGGATTATTTGGAGGAAGCAAGGTGTTCCCGACACGCTCGCGCTCCCGCAACGAGTCCACAGCGTTCAAGAGAATCCGTCTCTGGAATGGTCGTTAGGTGAAGCACTGACGAATCTCTACGTTGGGGCAAGCCGCTTTCATCGTGGCGAAAAACTGTCTGCGATGCGCCTGATTCAGGGTTATGCGGTTGATCGGGTGCTCGAGCTGGCGGAAAGAATCAACACGTCAGCCTCATCAGCGGGAGATATGTTTGCGCCTGAGCGTCGTTACGAACAGAGGCAACCAGCAATCGCGAAAGAACTGCCGGCGTTCATGCAAGGCTACGACCGCAGCATCGAGTCAGCTCAGGCGATCTTGCTGTTTCTCGAGCGGCACTTTCCGGTGAATGAATCCTTCAAGCAGACGCTGATGGAGCTCTTTCAACATCGCCGTTAGCTCGCCACCTCGCTGCGAGAAAGAGCTATCGACGAAACCCATCGAAATTTCTTCGCAGATTCCTTCTTTTGCGATGAGATCTCCGGAACCATGCTGAACCGGGTTGCCTTGATCACGGGCGTGGGTCCTGGATTGGGAGCCGCTCTGGCACGCCGTTTCGCACGGGAAGGCTTTCAAGTTGGGCTTCTCGCGCGAAGCCCAGACTTCATTCACCCCCTGGCCAAGGAAATCTCCGCATCGGGTCCGCGGGCGATCAGCGTCGTGGCGGATGTTAGTCGTCCGGTGGAAGCAAGTGCTGCAGTGCAGCGTGTCCGCGAGAACCTGGGATCGATCGGCGTGCTCGTGCATAATCCCAGCAGCGCTCTTGGTCAGGGGCTCTTGGCGACAACTCCAGAGCAGTTTGAGCAATGTTGGCGCGTGGCGGCGCTGGGCGGTTTCGTCTGCGCGCAGGAGACCGCGTCCGACATGTTGCAGGCCGGTGACGGGGTCATGCTCTTCACGGGTGCGACATCGAGCGTGCGCGGCGGCGGCTGGCTCGCCTTCAGCAGTGCAAAATTCGCGGTCCGCGGACTGGTGCAATCCCTCGCACGCGAGTTGTGGCCCCGCGGGGTGCATGTGGCCCATGTTATCATCGACGGATTGATCGCCGCGTCGCCCGGCGATGCAGACCGGCCGGTTGGGGAACCCCTTCTTGATCCCGATACGATCGCAGATGCCTATTGGCATCTCGCCGCGCAGGATCGCTCAGCATGGACGCTGGAACTCGATCTGCGGCCATACAACGAGCAGTTCTACATCTAAGTGCGGGATGGGCGATTCGTCTTGCGTTGACGAGCGCCGTCCCGAGCACACTTGCCCCTGGTAGAAAAGTCGCTCAAGTATGGGGATGGTTGGGAGAATCACACGCCGCGAGTTCCTGCGCCTCAATGCGGGAACTTTACTGGCCCTTGGTCTCTGGCCCGGTCGTCTCCGGGCGGATGACTTGAAAGAGACACGCGGCTTTACATTCCTCGTTGTGAACGATTTGCACTTCTTCGATGAAGAGTGCTGGCCGTGGTTTGAAGGCGTCGCTCGGGAGATGAAGACCACTGCTCCTGACGCTGAATTCTGCTTGCTTTGCGGCGACTTGGCGGATAGCGGCCTACCGGACCAGCACGACGGGATTCGCGATGCCTTCGAGACACTGGGTATCCCCTTCTACGCGGCGATAGGCAACCACGACTACCTCAGCCCGACCGATCGACGGTCCTACGAAGAGACATTTAAGGGTCAGACCAATTACATCATTGAACATGGAGGCTGGCAGTTGGTGGGAATCGACACGACCGAGGGCAACGCATGGCAAGACACG
>DATDKN010000017.1:0-5473 GCA_036519995.1 Terrimicrobium sp.
CGCAACCCATTCACGGCGGAGTTGAAGAAGATCTCTGCATTCGGGCCGGAGCTTTTTGTCGTCGCGCTCTTTCAACAGAGCTTTTTCGATGAGATCACCCTGTCCAAGCTTCCCAGGCGTCTGAAAGTCGCCGGTTTTCGATGCACCGACGCCTTTTGGAGCACGCAGGCCAATACGCGGCCGCAGGAAATTGCCGACGGCTTCGCCATTCGCGTGGAAGCGACGACGAACCTGCCCGAGTCGGAGAAGAACCGTTTGCTGGCCTCGGCGATCCTGGGCTGGTCAGTTCCACGCAAGCCGGCGCGGATTGACCCGCCCGAGAACGCGCTTGATGAAGCGCGCTCGATCCTTCGGCAAAGTGGAATTGAAGACGGGAAATATTGGGTGGTGTGTGCCGGAGCCAGACCCGGCTTGGAGATCAAGGATTGGGGAGAAGCAAACTGGGCTGCTGCCCTTGCCAGGATTGCGTCGGACACCAAGGTTCCGTTTCTCTTCCTTGGCAACAAAGCAGAGGCTCCTTCAATCGACCGGATACGAGCCGCGCTGCCCGAGAGTTGCGTTCATTTCAACCTGGCTGGGCACCCACCCCCGATCCTGACCACCCTGGGGATCATCGCGCTTTCCGCCGGCTTTGTCGGACGGGACTCCGGCCCAATGCATTTGGCCGCCGCCTGTGCGAGGCGATTTCTCGCAATTTCCAGCGGCTGGCTTTGGGGCCGCTTCTTTCCTGAGACCGAAGGCTCCGTGATTGTCTCGCGCCACGTGCCCTGTCAGGGATGTCTCGGCTACTGCCATTTGCCTGAACCTTTCTGCGTGCGTCGCGTCAGCGTCGAACAGTTCCTCGAAGGGTGGCGCCTCCTTCAAAGCGAAGCCGCGCAGGCAACCCGCATCGTCGAGTTTCCGATGGACGATGCCTTGCGCCGGGAAATCGTTGAGACGGCACATCTGCGTTTCCCCGAGCTCGCACATGAGGAGCGCCGACACGTCTTCGAATCGGGCCGGGCTGTCAGCCTGCTCGACAGCGCGGGCATCGGGGCGCGCTTGATCGCGCGGCGCAACTTTCGGAGGCGGCTTCTGCGCTGAAGCTGCGATAGTTCAGAACCGTCATCACAAGTCCATCGCTTCCAACGTGCGTTCCAAGGCGGCAGGATCCACGGAAATGTTCTCAAGGAAAAAACGCGCATCATTAACGTCAGATATCAGACCTGCAGCTGATCCTAAGAGGTAATAGTAATCGGCACACGTCAGACTGGCGATTGCCCAGTAGCAGAGATTTACGTAAAGTGGCGAAAAAATCTCCAACACCTTAGTTTTGGGCGCGCACCAGACAAGATTGGTAAGTCCAGCTCCGTGCGGCGCCACAACGGCTTCGGCCTCCGCCAAGAGCGCGATTTGCTCGCGGAGGCTCATCTCCTCGAGTGTCACGCGAATGAAACCCCGATGACACAGGAGTGGCAGGATTTCCTCTTCGTTCAGGATTTTTCGGCCGGACGCCTTTGCCCGACTCACATAAACCCGCCTTTGTCGCGTGGCAGGCGCTGATTTCAGCAACTGCGATCTCAGAAAATCAATCGCCCAAGGCGGCACGTTGCCCGGAGATCCGGTCAGCGAGGGGACGACCAACCAGTCGCAAAGAAAGTGGCTGTCACGGCGGCTGACAACGACCCTTTCCTCGCGAATGCCGAGCAGGGACAACGATTCGCGAATGGCGGGAATTCCGTCGCTGACAACGAAATGGTCGATTTGCTCCCAGCGCACAGGACCCGCGTTTCGAAGGATTTGCAGCCTGGGAAGGGCATCGGTCATCCAGTGGAAGAATCCCGTCGACTCCGAGGTCGCCAGGACCGTCGATGTGCCCGCCAATCGCTCAGTTTTTACGAGCTTTTTCTCATGCAAAAGCGGATGCCGAGCCGCATCGTTCGCTCCGGCCGACCAGTCGACGGACACGTCAAAGAGCATCTTCCCGTCATTGGCAATCACCGAACCTCTGCCGCCCGCCACACGTCCCTCGGGAACGCATACGACAAACGTATCGGGATAGTTTCCCCGCAGGTACGGGCTGGCCGGATCGAACAGCGGGTGCGGCTTGTAGAAGGTTTTTGCAGGATTCCTCGCATTCTCGCACCCTGACGCCCATTCCCCATAGAGGAGTTGCGCATTCGAGCCCTTGTGAGCACAAGCATGCTGGACATGGGCTTTCGAAGAGAGCCAGTAGTCCGTCGGCGGGCGCGGCGCGAACTCAAAAAGATCGCGAAGACGGGTCAACACACCAAGCACGCTAAAACACATCTCGGAGTGGTCAATAGGAGAAGCCGGCTGAGCATCCATGTATCTTTTCAAGAATACGATCGTGTCGGCCCATAAGTTGCGTGTGCAGGCGGCGAATCTTCGTCGAAGCCTCCAGTTCGATCTCCTCCAGCACATTATCAATCCTGTGGCAGACAAGTTGCGGCCCTTCGGGGTGACCGACTTCGTCAAGAACCGCCTTGGCCATGGGAAGCCTGGATGTGGAAAACCCGCGGGCCCGCGACCGTCGCTCCGTCCATCGATTTTCGTTTCCTACGCGACCGACGAATCGCTGAAGGGAAGTCATAAGTATTGCGGCGGCGAAAAACTATTGAACAACCTCGTTCTTTTGCTGCGGCGGCACGGCTACGATGCGCACATGGTCAGCATGGATGGGGCGCATTCGAACTGGTTGGTCGAGCACGCGCCATTTCTTTCGCTGCAGGAATTCGTCCGCCGGGCCGCAGAGGCCAGTTCCGTCCGCTGTGTGACTTCGTGGGTTCTTTCCCACGCCTTTCTCCGGCATTGTCCGGTCTTCTATTTTTGGGACCAGGAACTCGCGACCACGACCCGAAGCCAATTTCCGGCGCTGGCCGGGCTGATGCGCGATCGCCGGGTGCTTGCGACCGCGGGGCTGAACCGTTCGATCCAGGCATGGCACATGGCGGTCTTCGAGCGCAGAGCCTCATTGCTGAGGACTTTGGTCGACGAGACCCACTGGAAGCCGGACGAAGCGCGCCGCCGGCTTCACCGCGTGGGATACATGGACGAAGGATCGCTGACCGCCCCCTTCGTGGACACCATCAAGCAAATCACGCAATCAAAGGGTCTGACACTCGAATTTTTTCGACTGGAGGGTGTCGAGGCCGAGATCATCAAGGGAATGCAAACGTGTTCGGTCTTTCTGGCGTTGAACGTGGGGAAGAGTCCGCTCTGGGGTGAAGGCGGACCGATGACTCCTCACGAAGCGATGGCGTGTGGGACCGTGCCGGTTTGTTTTGATATGAACGGTCCTTGGGAGCTCATTCAGCAAGGCTATAACGGGATCGTTCTCCCGCGGATCCGGCCCGAGCTCATGGCTGACGAACTGGTCCGCATCTACTCCGAACCAGGCCGCCTCGAGTTTCTGAGGAACAACGCCCTGGCGGTATTCCGCGCGAGCCACAGCATGGAGTCACGCTGGCCTTCGGTTTGCGAGTTTCTGCAATTGCCCGAGGACGCATGAGAACGCTCTGGCTTGCGGACCATTTGCTGGTCAGCGAACGCGGGCACCACGTCAGCTATAACGGCTTCATCGCCGAATCCGCGAAGCGCGCGGGAATGGGCGTGCAAATCTTGTGCGCATGTGATTGCGAGGCGCAGGTTCCCGGCGGTTTCGCCATGCGTGGAATCTTCCGCAGAGACCTGCGAAATAACCCATCTCCGTTGCTCTCGCGCTCGCGGGTCGTCCTCGACACCCTGGAAATCCTTGCACGCCGTCGCTTCGAATCGGACTTGCTGAAGGGGATCAAACCCGACGAGGTTGATCGCGAAGACATCATCTTCGCGGAGATGCTCGCACCCCGAAATCTGGTCGGCTGGCTTCGATGGTTTCGAGCGCTTCCAGCGGGCCGTGAGCCTAACCTGGTGCTTCATCTCGGCTACGCATCAGAACGCTTTGGGGCCGACAAAGAAATTCCCACGCTGATCAAGTCGCTCGAACGATCGGGCAAACTTTCCTGCGCGCACTTTGCTACCGACAGCGACATCCTGAAGGAGAAGTATCAGGCGATCTTTCAACGGCCGGTGGCGTTCCTGCCGCCCGTCATTTCCAGACGGGCTTCAGAGTGCTACAAACCACCGGGAAAACCTGTCCACTTCGTATGCCTCGGCAACGCACGCGAAGAAAAAGGCTTCACAGAGATTCTCACGGCCATTGACACCCTCAGCTCGAACGGAGGCTTGCCGAACGCGCGGTTTACTTTGCAGAGTAGTGACCCGGACGCGCACTCGGCAGCTGCGCTGGCCGGCTTTCGCTCCGCGCGGGCTGCGGGTATTTCACTCCTCACGAAACCACTGGATGACGAGAGCTACTTGCGCCTGCTCAAGGATGCCGACGTCCTGCTCCTGCCTTATCATGTCGATCGATATCGGGACCGCACCAGCGGCGTATTTTGCGAAGCGATGACGTCTGGAAAACCCACCATTGTCAACGAGGGTTCATTCTTGGGATTGGAAGTTCGTCGGCAAGGGATCGGTTGGCTAGCTCGCGATCGAGATCCGGCATCCTTGGCCGAGACAATGCGGCGCGCAGTTCGCGAATTGGACGCGGTGGCGTCCCGTTGCGAGAAATTGATGCCGCACTACAAGCTGATGTTCCACCCGGATACCTTTGTCTCGCAGTTGCTGGCGATCGCCGATGACCAAGGCTGAGACACGAGTCGCGGTTTTCTATCCCTGGACCGGCTTGCCTGCACTTGATCGCGGTTCAGCACGGAGGCTCGTCCCCTTGATCAATCTCTTTGCGGCGCACTATTCCGAAGTAAAGATCCTTTCCCCCGGGACTGGTAACCCGGTCCAATGCGGGAATATCGAATATCTCTTCCAATACCCCTCCAGGCTGGAGAGAGTCCTTCTCAGGACTGCTCATTGGTTCTACGACGGAATACTTCACCATTCATCACGTGCGCAAATCACACCGCGCGAGCGGCGGCAATGGTGGCACTACTTGAACGTCAAGCTCCAGCCTACCCTGTTCAGGCGTGTCCACGAACTTGTGGCCTGGTCATCCATCGCCTTTTTGGAGTGTCCATTTTGGGCAAGTGCAGTCAGGCGGGCTTGCCGGAAAACAAAGAAACATTACCTCCTGACATTTGAAGATGTGCTCTCCGACTTGGTGACGAGCAATTGGTGGTTGCGACAGCGGGTGAGCGCCTGTGAGCGGCTCGCCAGCCGCGATGCAGCCGCGATTTTTAGCGTCTCACTTCACGACCAGGAACGATTCGAGACCAACGGAATCCTGACGCGCGTCATACCGCATGGCATGGAAACAGAGCCAGCGCTCCCAAATCTTGACGCTGGACAGATTCCCCCCGAACTGCAGCGCCTCCAGGAAACACGCTCAACTGGGGCGATCATCTGTCTTTTTATCGGAAGCAGCCTTCGCTGTAATCTCGAGGCGGTCGAGGAGATCAGGAAAATCGCGGCG
>DATDKN010000018.1:0-8110 GCA_036519995.1 Terrimicrobium sp.
CGGCGAACAGTGGCCAAGTCAGAGGATCTCGCGGCAGCACGATGAATTCGTGGAACCAAGCAAAGACTCCGATGACGGGAACGATGGTCACCGCCGTATAGAGCAGCCTGGCACTGAGAAAAAGGCTTGCGCGATAGGCAAGGTGGTCAACCGGCTTGGAGAGAAAATTGTTGATTTGGCCTTCACGGATCTCGGCGGCGATTTGCCACTCGTCATCTGTCGGGGTCACCAGGTTGTCGACGAGAAGAACGACCATGAAGTAGTAGACAATCTGGCCGAAGTCGTAGCCTCGTATGTCTGCTCCTCGAGACTCGAAGAGGGCTCGCCAAATAAAAACGGTGCC
This sequence comes from Terrimicrobium sp., assembly GCA_036519995.1. Lineage (GTDB taxonomy): Bacteria > Verrucomicrobiota > Verrucomicrobiia > Chthoniobacterales > Terrimicrobiaceae > DASTFP01. Next base: position 344 of record DATDKN010000018.1, read on the forward strand.
GGCCAGCGGAATGATGCCAAAGAGCGATCGCAATAAAAAATTCCACCGGTAAACGAAGGTGTTCTGCAAACCCGTGGTGAACACGCTCCAGTACTTGATGATCATTCAGACGAATGAGTGATGGTCCTCGGCTGGGCGCAAGAACTTTCACTCGTCACTTGTCACCAGCCTCGCTTCCCGCCAGCATCGTAGCTTCTCGCGCCTTCATGAGAATACAACGCGCCCTGATATCAGTCTCTGACAAGGCCGGCATCGTTGATTTTGCCCGCGAATTGCAGCGCCGGGGCATTGAGATTCTCTCAACAGGTGGGACTGCCAGTGCGTTGCAATCCGAAGGTGTGCCCACGACCGAGGTTTCTCAATTCACGGGCTCGCCTGAGATTCTCGAGGGACGCGTCAAGACATTGCATCCGAAAATTCACGGCGGTCTGCTCTATGTTCGAGGCGACGAGGAGCATGAAAGGCAGGTGGATGAGCACGGGATAGTTCCCATCGATCTGGTGGTGGTAAATCTTTATCCCTTCGAGGCAACCATCGCCCGCGAGGATGTCACGCTGGCCGAAGCGATTGAGCAGATCGACATCGGCGGCCCCTCGTTAGTGCGCAGCGCCGCCAAAAACTATCAATCGGTCACCGTGGTTACTGATCCCGCCGACTACGGGGCGGTTTTGCAAGATATGAGCAAGGGAGGAGGTAGCACCAGCCGCGCCTTACGCGAACGGCTCGCCATCAAGGCCTTCAATGTCACGGCCGCCTACGACCGCGCCGTCGCTGGATTTCTCAATCGCAAACAGGAAACATTCGCCGCTTTCCGGCTGGATCTTCCGCTGGAGCTTCGCCTCCGCTACGGCGAAAACCCTCACCAGCATGCCGAACTCTATGGTGACTTCGGCTCTTACTTCGAGAAACTGCAGGGCAAGGAACTCTCGCACAATAACATCCTCGATATTAGTGCGGCCGCGGAACTGATCTCTGAGTTCTCTAAGCCGACGGCGGCAATCCTCAAACATACCAACCCGTGCGGGGTAGGCTCCGCCCAGGATTTGCGAGACGCTTGGGACAAGGCATTTGCCACGGACAAGCAAGCGCCTTTCGGAGGAATCATCATCTGCAATCGTCCAGTCACGCTCGCGCTGGCGAAGGCGATTTCGGAGATTTTCAGTGAAGTGATCATCGCTCCGGAATTCAACGCCGACGCACGCTCCCTCCTCTCGAAGAAGAAAAACCTCCGGCTGATGAAGATGCTTAAATCGCCGCCGGAGCGTAGTCGTAATGTGCGCTCGGTGGTGGGAGGCCTTCTTGTTCAAGACGGCGACTCCGTCGATCTCGCTGGGCTGGAGCAGAAGGTCGTCACACAGCGGCCGCCGACCAAGGACGAGATTGAAGCCATGGAATTCGGATGGAAAGTGGTCAAACACGTCAAATCAAACGCCATCGTCTATTCAGGCCGAGATCGCACCTTGGGTATCGGTGCAGGCCAGATGTCCCGGGTCGATGCCTCTCGCATCGCCGTCTGGAAGGCTCATGAGGCGGGCCTCTCCCTAAAAGGAAGCGCCGTCTGCAGCGACGCCTTCTTTCCATTCCCCGACGGACTCATCACCGCCGCTGATGCGGGCGCGACCTGCGTAATTCAGCCTGGCGGCTCGGTTCGAGATGACGAGGTAATTGCGGCAGCCGATGAACGCGGCCTGGCGATGGCGTTCACCGGCGTACGTCATTTTAGACACTAGCGTGATCCGGAATCGATATGGGCCACTCCCCCGACGGCTTGGCTCTTCCTGACAAGCGAAAGACATCCATTTGGCTCGCCCTTAGAAATCCGGTCTTTAGGGGATATTGGCTGGCTGCTCTTGTTTCGGGAACCTGTTTAGCCGCCCACAACACCGCCGCCTTCTCGGTGCTAGGCCAAGAGAGCGACTCGACGATCCTTATCTCTCTCATGTCAACCCTCTCGTCCCTGCCTTTCGCGTTGTTCACCTTGCCAGCAGGGGCGCTAGCCGACATGGCGGAGCGCAAGAAGATTCTTTATGGAACGAGCCTATGGCAAGCCTCGGTTGCACTCTGCCTGACCATCCTCGCGCTGACCGATTCGCTCAATCCGCATGTTATCCTGGTGAGCGTATTCCTGTTCGGAATTGGATTTGCCTTTGCTTCGCCGGCATCCGCCTCGGTCGAAGTGGAGATGGTTCCACCCGAGCATTTGGCTTCGGCCAACACGCTTGGAGGCTTGCAGATGAACATCGCGGGCATCATCGGTCCTCTCATCGGAGGTTTCCTCGTGTCCCTTTTCAGGACCCGGCAGCGCATTTGCTGCCAACGCTGGAGGTTTCCTGTTGCTGCTCCTGGCAATCTCACGTTGGAAGAGGCCCCCACGTGAGGCAAAAACTGCACCCGAGGATTTCTTTGCAACTATCGAGACAGCGCTTCGCTACGTGCGCTACACGCCGGGCATAAAAGTTATCCTGGCCCGGATCGCCCTTTTTTCGTTCTTCATCTCCATCATTCCAGCGCTCATGCCGGTGGTCGGTTTAAAGGAATTGCACTTGGATGCATCGGAATTGGGATACCTTTTCACGGCCATGGCGACCGGATCGGTGGCCGCAGCGGTCTGTATCATGCCGCTAGCGCGGGCACGCCTTTCGCCAAATAAGTTGACGCTTTACGCGAACGTCCTGCTCATCCTTAACTTGTTCTTGATGGCCTTCGTCAACTGGCCGTACGCATTTCTGCTGTTGGCGGCCCTCGGTGGCGCAGGTTGGACGCTGTCGGCCACCGAGCTATGGATCGCCGCGCAACGCGCCATGCCGGACTGGGCTCGGGGACGCTTGAATGCGACCATAGTCATGTGTTCACAGGCGGCGACAGCTTTGGGCGGTGTGATCTGGGGATCGGCAGCCGCGACGGCGGGGGTGGTGCCTACTTTTCTTGGCGCCGGCCTTCTCGCCATGGTCACTCTGGTAGTCGTCCATTTCGCGGTGCAAAAGCGACTCTCCATCGACTTCGCGGCCGACCTCAATTTGCAGCCGGCCGCTGTCACGATTTTTTCCCACGACCTGGACCCGATGCGGCTGTCACAGGCGGAAGAGAACCCCGTCTCGATTATCACAGAGTTTGCCATCGATCCAGCAAACCGCGCGCAATGCACTGATTTGATGCGAGAAATCCGGCTTGTTTATCTCCGAAATGGCGCACGCAATTGGCATTTATACGAGGATTGCCGCCGGTCAAACCGCTTCCAAATGGAAGTGGTCGCCTCTTCGTGGAACGAATACCAACGACAAAACGAACGCTTGACCAAGGATGAAAAGGAACTCCTCGACAAGCTCGCCAGCCTGCGCGTGGACCCCGATTCGCACGCAGAAAGCATCCGTATTTCCATCAACAAGGAAGTCATCAAGAAGAAATCGACGTCCTGGCAGTGAAGGGAGTTTGCCAAACGCGAACTGAGAATTGAAACTTCCCGGCGGAAGTGGTGTTTCTTCGATATGGATAAGGACGAGGAGAACGATGCCTTGTGGGAGCTTCTAGGCCGAGCTCGTCGGGTTGAGGCCTCCCCCTATTTCGCCCGGCGGGTCGTCGGAACGATCCGAAACCAGCAAAAGCCCTCTCGCTTCTCGCCAAGTATCCTTCTTCGCTGGCTTATCCCCACTGCGGCGCTCGCCGGACTCGTCCTCGGCTGGTTGGCCTACCAGAATCAGGAGCAGCAGGATGTGTTCGACGCGGACTTCAATCGCACCGCGGATCTCCAGTCGCTCGTGACTTCAGAGGATAGCTTCCTCTGGATCGAAGAAGACTCTACGTTGTAAGCACTTATTTCAAGTCAGCTTCGTGGCATTCTGAACCAGGAACCGCTCGACCACCTTGCGAGTCGGCCGAGATTTGCGGCGAACACCGAAGCCGCTGCATTCAATAACGTTGCCGTGCAGAATAGGGTATCGGTTTCATCGCGGCGGAACACTACGCAGCAACCAGAATTGGGCAAATAGTATTTTTTCTTATAATGCAACTTTTATTGCAAAATAAGGCTTATTTCTCGAGTAGCTCGATGATCTTCGGGTAAACGCTATCGATTCGCTGGTCGGGTTGGTTCGGATCGATAAAGTCGTGGGGAATCTCTTGGTCGGCAGGGAATTCGAATGTCTCGATACCAGCGGGGCGGAGAGCCCGCCAGTTGGCAATGAGCTGCTCGGTAACTACATTGTTCGCAGCAGTATCTGAAGCGGATGTAATCGTCAGGATAAAAGGGCATTGCGGCGGAAGGATGCGAGATTGATCCAGCACTGACCGTCCAAGAAACATTGTCTCGCCGATGACCCGGGTGGGAAATCTCGGGTAGGCATAGGCTGGTCCTGCCAAGTTTTCTCTTTGTCGGGGATCCCACCAGAAAAACATGTTGGGAAGTCGAAGAAGGACACGTTCTAGAGGTAGCAAAATCAAGTCTGGCAAATTGAAAGGAGCAAAAAACGGCGCAAGGAGAACCGCCTTGTGTAAATCTTTGCGATTCTGCGCCATCCAGGCCACCGTGGCCCCGTTGATCGAGAGGCCGGCGACGATAACGTTTTGGCCGAGACTCCGCGCCAAATCAACTGCCTGGTTTCCAGCTTCAAGCATACTTTCGCCGGTAAGGCCGCCCCACTCCGTTGCGAGTCGATTTTCCTCCCCATGATAAGGAAGAGGTGGAATGAGAACGTTGTGACCGCGTTCAAACAGCTGCCGACCAAGTTCGCTAAACTGCGCCGGGCAATTGGAGAGCCCATGAAGAAGGACAAAGACCCGCTCGGTGGGCCGGCCATGCTCGAGAAGCTGAAGGGTGCAATTGCGCCGAACAGTCGTCGGCGCAGCAGCGGCCAGCGCTTTGATCGCCTGGACCGCTTCGTCGTAGCCAAGCAACTTCTCGGTCGTATCGTGGAAGAATGGCCTTCGATTTACCGGGAGAAAGAAGACGGCGGCCAGCGCTCCCAGCCCCAACACGGAGGCCATTACGGTCGCTCGACGAAGCCGTCTGCTATTCATCGAGCGGGGAATAATCTACCTGCCAACGTAGGCGCACCAGATCGTCATACTCCACGAGCCCGAGGCTCCCAGATAAATTTGTGAATTTGGAGCTGAAATCGTGCGGGCAACCGATCTGCCAGCATCCATTCCACAATCTGGCGCGGCTCAATCGAGCCGAAGACGGGGCTCAGGAGCACCGCCTTCACGCGCTCGGCCAGCCGGTGACCGTTAATCTGGCTGCGTGTCCATTCGTAGTCTTCGCGTGATCCGATGACAAACTTGACCTCGTCGCGTTGGCTTAGGCACGCGATATTCGAATAGAGGTTTCTGTCCGCTTCGCCGCTGGCAGGCGTCTTGAGGTCCATAATGCGGTGAACACGAGGGTCCACCTTGGAGATATCATGAGCGCCGCTCGTCTCGATGAGCACGGTGCGGTCTGCGTCGCACAACGCGGTCATCAGCGGAAGGACGTTTTTCTGGAGGAGTGGCTCGCCGCCCGTGATTTCTACCAACGAACAGTCGAACGCCAGCACCTCCCTGAGAATATCGCCCAAGGTCCTCCGGACTCCCTCGTAAAAGGCATACTCGGTGTCGCAATAGGTGCACCGCAGATCACAGCCGGTAAGACGCACGAAAACACACGGGAGGCCTGCCCACGTGCTCTCGCCCTGCACAGACAGATAGATCTCGTTGATCTTCAGCCGAAGGTTTTCGTCCACCACAAAAAGTTGGTGCATCCAGGCGCTTAAAGCCAAAACATTTCCAAAAGGGTGTGGCTATGGCTCTAATCCTAGCAATTCCAGGACTTCTCCGACCAAAAAGAGCGAACCGGTAATTAACGTCTTCCCGTGTGATGCTTCCAGCGCCTCTCTCGCGTGAGCAAAAATTCGATGCGGCACACGACATGCGGATGCGAGGATCTCGGGAGCTGCCGCGCGCTCGCTGCGAACTGGGACGAGGAGGACTTCGCGGCTGATCGGCGCAAGGATCTCGAGCATTGTCGAGTAATCCTTGTCACCAAGTGCGCCGAAGATCACGTCTGCCTGCTCTGTGCCAAAGAGATCTCTCCAGTTCAGGAGCAGTTGCTCCGCGGCGTGCGGATTATGACATCCGTCGAGAACGAATCGTTCTCCAATCATCTGAAAGCGGCCTGGCCAACGAACATCGCGCAACCCCTGCGCGATGGCATTGTCGGAAATGTCCAGGCCGGCCGCTCGAAGCGACGCGATGGCCAGCGCCGCATTTCCTTTTTGGTGCCTGCCCCGCAGGCCGAGCTCGGCGGAGTCCCAAACTGCTTCCGCAAACGTCAATGAGCACCCCAGCTCTTCCGCACGCCTGACAATCACCTCCGCAGCCGCCGGATCCTGTGGCGCGCTGACGACGGGCACGCTTGGCTTGATGATCCCCGCTTTTTCCCATGCGACTTCGGCCACTGTTTTCCCGAGCCAACGCGTGTGATCCAATGCAATGGGAGTGATCACCGAGACAACAGGCATTACCGCGTTTGTTGCGTCCAACCGTCCGCCCATTCCGGTCTCCAGAACAACGAACTCGCAGTCCGATTCGGCGAAATGCTGCAAAGCAAGGGCGGTGGCAAACTCGAAGAACGTGGGCGAATGATCCCAGCTGGCAGCGAGTCGGCGGAGGTTCTCCAAGCCTCGCGAGGTTGCCTCGCGCGGGATTTTGTTTCCGCCCACACGGATGCGCTCTCGAAAATCAATCAGATGAGGCGAAGTATATAATCCGGTCTTATGATCGGCAGCGCGGAGTATCGCCTCCAACATAGCGCAAACCGAGCCCTTGCCGTTCGTTCCAGCCACGTGCAGGAACGAGAGATGCCCGTGGGGATCGCCCAACGCCTTCAGCAACCTTCGTATGTTGTCGAGGCCGAGCTTAATCCCAAACTGTTGCGTGGAATAAAGCCAACCGAGCGACTCTTCGTAGGTCACGTCCGCGTCGGCGACAAGTAATCGAGAAGCTGACCGATGGTCGACCGCAGCCTCGAACGCGGAACAACCATATCAATCAAACCGTGCTTCTCCAAAAACTCTGCCGTCTGAAATCCTTCCGGCAGATCCTGGTGCGTTGTCTCCTTGATGACACGAGGCCCGGCGAATCCTATCATGCTTTTGGGCTCGGCAATGATAACGTCGCCCAGGGAAGCGTAACTGGCCATCACCCCGGCCGTGGTTGGATTTGTCAGAATGGAGAGGTAGAGGAGGCCTGCCCCGCTATGCAACGCCAGCGCCCCGCTGGTCTTGGCCATCTGCATCAGGCTCAACATGCCCTCGTACATTCTCGCGCCTCCCGAAGCACACACGATCAGAACCGGCCACTTATTTTTTGTGGAGAGTTCAATCGTTCTCGTGATCTTCTCGCCGACTACCGAGCCCATCGTGGCCGCCAGGAAGTTAAAATCCATGACGGCGAGACCGAGGGAATGGCCAAGAATCTTGGCGCTACCGGTGATCGCAGCGTCTTTCAGTCCGGTTTCTTCCTGATAGCTCTTGAGACGATCCGCATAGGTGGCCACGCCTTTGAATTCCAAAGTATCGACCGACGTAAGCTCCGAGTCGGTCTCCGCGAAGCTCGCCGGATCGACGAGGCTGGCGATTCTCTCGCTGGCGCTCATGGTGAAGTGATAATCGCACTTTGGGCAAACGCGCAGGTTCTCCTCCAGAGCGAGATTGTGAATCACCTCCCCGCAGGACGGGCATTTGGTCCAAAGCCCCTCCGGCATCTCACGAGTTTTGCCACCCATGGCCTTGAGAA
>DATDKN010000019.1:0-2506 GCA_036519995.1 Terrimicrobium sp.
CAATAGTGCATTTCCTTTGACGCCCGATTATGGATTGTCCCGCAGAGAGGCTGCTGGGCGTCGAGTTGGTAATAAGTCAACGCGGCATATTTGCTTTGGTCGGGAATATGTTCCGGCAGCGGGTAACGGGAAATTGCCTCCTTCGTTGCATCGGACAACTCAAGGTCCCGTGCGACATTCTCAATTTCCTGGCGATCGTTCATTCGGGTGAAAAAGAACTGCTTTGCGTTGCCCAAGACGATGGGGCGAATGCCTGAGTGCTGAAGCCGGCCGTATTGCTGTAGTATTGAAACGATCCAGGTCGAGAACTTGGAGAGCTGCGCGTAGAACTCACTGACGAGCCGCTCGCCGCCTGGAATGTCGAGAGTTCGGGCGACTTCCTCGAAGATGACACGCTTCCGTTTGCCTCGCGGCAGCGTGATGATGTGCTGGCGGCCGTAGTTGGCAATTAGGAATCCAGCGAGTTCCTTCAATTGCCCGTTGGACTCCTGAATGTAAGTCAGGTCGAAGTGAGCGAGTCTTCCTGTCATGGATATGGTGGAGTGACCGGAAATGAGCCGCTGTTCGTTCCACGGATCGAGCAAGGTTACCATGTGGTCGACTTCTCTTGGGTCATGTTCCGGAAATGGAGCAGTCCGCATCAAATGAAGTAACAAGTCGTGCGTCGGATAGTCTGTTGGCCTAAAGAACGCGAAGGCGGTATTGCGCACGTAGCGCTCGGTATCCGGGGATTTCAGAAAGCGTGTAACAGCCTCCGGCGTGGCGTTGGCGATGAGTGACTGCCGATTGCCCTCAGAGGCTACGTGTTGAAATTCCGTCCACGCATCCAGGAACGTCGCGGTGAGCGGCAAATGCGCGGCCTTGTATTCGAGATTGGCCATTGCATGGCGTGCCACCATGTCGAGACGCGAGGCGTCCTCAGAGATCCATTCGTTAAAGCGGTCGTGTAGAGCTCTTCGATATATTGAGTGATTTGGGCGAGTCGAAGGTTACGGCGATCCTCATCGGCCGGATGGCCCATCATTTTCAATACAAGCGCGGCTGCCGTGGTGATTTGGAGGTTGGTCAGCGGTCCTCCGTGGGTGTCGAGATAGTTGATCGTGAGATCACCATCCGGTTGAATGATTATGGGCGTTGACCCTAGCGCTTGTGTCCAGATGCCGTAGGAAAGCCCCTCCTCAACAATAAGGGTGAAATCGTAGTAGGGATCGGTCTGCGAAAGCAGGTCGCATATAAAAGCGGACTTTCCCCCTCGGGTCATGCCGAGAACCACGGCAAGCTGCGGCGTACCGGACAGAAAATTGCGCACGCCAATCAGGTTGTGGTTGGACCCATCATAGAGAGCCTCCGCTCCATCGAGATGACCGGTGAAGCTTGAGGAAAGCGGCAGGATGTCGGCCAGCCATTCATCCATGCCGCTGTCAGCGTGGTGATCATACTTTCCCCACAACCAACCCGGCCAGGTCTGATACCAAATATTCTTCGTCGTGGCGGCCGAGGAAATGTTCGATGTCCAGCACTGAGCATCCTCCATCTGGCCGAACGCGGCTTCGATCTGGCGCGTCTTGGAAATCAGACCGTCCTCGTTTCCGTCCCAAACGTGAACAACGAAATCGTATTTGAAGGGTGTAACATCCCCTCGGGCGAGTTCGTTGATCCGCTGTTCTTTGACTTCCTTGGATGTGAGTAGGGAATGCTTGCCTTCGGCGCGATAGTCGCCACGAACGCGCTCCAAGGATTTTTCCGTCCTGTCGATCTCCTTTCGGATATTCTGCGGGTAGAGATTGACGGTGATCGTGTAATCACGAAATGGGAGCGAGGTGAGCGCCCAGAAGATCCCGCGCCGGGTGCGCTGCGGACGGCGTTTGAGGATGACGAGATTGTGATAGAATCCGTCAGCGAAAAATCCGAAATTCCTTCCCGCCTGAACACCTTGATGCCAGCAGTTCTGCTGGACTGATTTGTCCTCTCGAAATTGTCCGATGGGGTCATAGTTGTCGCGCTTGAGGTAGGATGGGTTGAGGAAGGTCGCGTAGTAGCGGAATAAATCCTCCGTCGACATCGCGGAGATGCCGCAGCGGTGCGGTTCAAAGAGGGAAACAATAACGCGGCGATGCTGATCAAATGCCTCATTGAATTGCGCGAGAATTCGCCGGTAATGGTCCGCGATTGCTGTCTTGCTTGTCGTCGCTGGGGGATTTACGTCAATGCGCTTGGAAAGGAACAAAACGAGCTTCTCCCGACGCAGCTTGCCGGACTGCATGTCTTGCCAGTAGCGGTTGAATCGTTCGTTGCGGGCGATCGCAGTCCAAGAATCTGGTTCGCACCGCTCGTCCGTGATAGCTTTGTAGGATAGCAGTTCTTCGCGATAATCCGAATCAACCGACCAGCGGAATTGTGCCCGAGTGGATTCCTCGAGGGTGTGAAGGAATTGGCGCACTGCCTCATAGAAACTGTGTAGCGCCCGATCGCCTGCATGGCGAAGATCGGGGACTTCGAGAATGAA
>DATDKN010000020.1:0-2707 GCA_036519995.1 Terrimicrobium sp.
CTGCGCAATTCAGCTCTATCAGATGGTGCGGATCGGAACCCCAGTCCGCATCATCCGCTAAGGAGCTAATCTCCAGGAGAGGCCTGGCCCGCGGGCGCAAGCGAATTTCCGCCGTCGTCTCCGATGGTCGCCAGAAAAGCGAGAACTACGCCCAGACCAACTACTCCCAAAGCAATCAAAATCAGGATCATTCTGGGCAACGGCTTTTGACGGGCGGAAGTGGTCATGTAGCGAGACGGTTCGACGTTAGCGTATCCCATTTTGTCATTTGAACCAGCTTCTAATCGTAACGACAACTAGGAGAGTCGCTCTTGCGAGTGGATAGACCTGCGGGTAAAAGGTGCCATGCGGAGCGTGATGTTCCTTCTCCTGGCGACACTATCGTCAGGCATGTCGCAAGATGTGAAACTCTCCGACGCGCAGGCCCTTGAAATTGGCAAGCGCATCTGGAAGAATGAATCTGGTGGGACGGTCAGCGGACTGACCGCTTGGAATGCAGGTGAGCAATTCGCCTCGCTCGGAATCGCTCACTTCATCTGGTATCCCACGGGGAAGCGCGGTCCGTTCGAGGAAAGTTTTCCAAAATTGGCTGATTATATGGCGAGCCAAGGTGTTCGCGTGCCTGGCTGGCTCCATGGGTCTTGTCCGTGGCAGAGCAGGTCGCAATTCACGGCCAATTTTCAAAGCTCGCGGATGCTGCAACTTCGCAATCTCCTCAAGGATACGATTGCTTGGCAGGCTCGCTTTGCGGCCCTTCGCATGGAGCGAGCTCTCCCGAAAATGCTCTCTGCAGCGCCGGCTGCCGAGCGGGATCGCATCCGCACCAACTTCTATCGGGTCGCGCGCGAGCCACTTGGACTCTATGCGTTGATGGATTACGTCAACTTCAAAGGCGAGGGTGTCAGTCCGAACGAGCGCTATCGTGGGCAGGGATGGGGACTGCTCCAGGTGCTTGAAACAATGCCGGCGACCGGCCCTGCGATTCCTGCCTTTGTTAAGGCGGCCGATAAGGTTTTGACGCGCCGGGTGGCCAATTCGCCCCCCGCTCGGGGTGAAGCGAGGTGGCTGGCCGGGTGGCGCAATCGTCTGGAAACGTATTCGAATTGAGCGGTTCCGTGCCAAAGCGAGCATGACGAAAGACGAGGTCGGCCGAGTGCTGCAAAACATCGCCCGCTTGCTTGAGCTTAAGGGCGAGAACCCATTCAAGATCCGTGCTTACGTCAATGCTGCCCGGGCGCTGGAGGGGATTGGCCAAGATTTAAGCGAACTGATCGCCGAAGATCGCCTCCGAGAGGTTGAAGGCATCGGCAAGGCAATCGCCGACAAGATCACAACTCTCGCGCAAACAGGAAAGCTTGATTACTACGACAACCTTCGTGACGCCTTCCCGCCCGAAATCTTTGTCCTCTTCGAACTGCAGGGCCTGGGTGCGAAGAAGATTAAGGCGCTCTATGAAACTTTGGGAATAAGTTCGATTACCAAACTGGAGCGCGCTTGCAAGGAGGGCAGAATCGCGCTGCTTCCCGGTTTTGGTCCTAAGTCGGCCCAAAACATTCTGGCCGCTATCGAGAAACATAGGCGCAGCGTCGGTCAATTCCGCCTTGGCGACGTGATGGCTCTCGCCGAACGTCTCCTCGAAGATTTGCGCGGACATCCATCCGTGATCTTGTGTGAAATCGCAGGTAGCTACCGACGAAAGAAAGAGATTATTCGCGACCTCGACTTCATCATCTCAACCCGTAAACCTGCGGAGGTCTTTGGAGACTTCGTAAATCACCCGCATGTCGAGACCGTGATTGCCCGTGGGGATACCAAGACAAGCGTGTCACTCGTTTCGGGAATCCAATGCGATTTGCGCGCGGTAACAACTGCCGAATATCCGTTTGCCCTCAACTATTTCACGGGCAGCAAAGAGCATAATGTCCGCATGCGGACGCGCGCCTTGGAGCGAGGCTGGTCGCTCAATGAGTATCGCTTTAGCAGAGCGGAGGGTCGAGGCCTCAAGCAACCGCTTCCCGATGTTCACTTCGAGGCTGATATCTACCGATCACTCGGTCTCGCCTACATCCAGCCCGAGCTTCGTGAAGATCGAGGCGAGCTGGAAGCCGCCGAAAGCGGATGCCTTCCCGATTTGATTGAATGGCCGAACCTCCGGGGAACTTTTCATTGCCACACTGTGGACAGTGACGGTCAGGCCACGTTCGACGAGATGGCCGCCGCCGCTCAGGAGCTGGGGATGCAATATTTGGGCATTGCCGATCACAGCAAGAGTTCGATTCAGGCAAATGGTCTCGATGAGAAGCGTCTGGCGGCCCAACTCACTCGGATAAGAGATTACAACGCAACCCACGATGGCATCCACCTCTTCGCCGGTACCGAGTGTGACATCCGACGGGACGGATCGCTCGACTTTTCCGACGAAATCCTCGCGCAGCTCGACTATGTAGTCGCCTCCGTTCATGCGTCCTTTACGCTCAGCGAGGCCGCAATGACAGACCGCATCATCAAGGCAATGAGCAATCCTCATGTGACCATGCTTGGGCATCTCACTGGCCGCATGCTCTTGACGCGAGAGCCTTACCCGGTCAGCATTGCTGCCGTCATCGAAGCGGCAGCCGAAACCGGCACGATTATCGAACTCAATGCCAACCCGCGCCGCCTGGATATGGACTGGCGCTGGTGGCCGCTTGCCAAGCAAAAGGGTGTC
>DATDKN010000021.1:0-3267 GCA_036519995.1 Terrimicrobium sp.
CATTGATCCCCAGGCGCTTGAAATTCTTAAGCGCATGAGCACGACTCTTGGCGCAGCCAAAGCTTTTACCTTTCATTCGAGAATTGTCCTCGAAGTTCCAATCAGGACCGGGCAGTTCATCACCCTGTTCTCTTCGGCGGAGGTATCTCTCAAGAGGCCCGACAAGCTTCGTGCACGACTCAGGGGAGAGGCGCCTCATTTCGACTTCTATTTTGACGGGACCACCGCCTCTTCGTTCGCTCCGAAAGACAAGGTCTATTCAACAACAAAAGCTCCGGCCACCGTCGACACGATGCTCCCTGAATTGCAGCAGGAAACCGGAATCCGTTTCGTCTCGGCACCGCTGCTTTTCAGCGATCCCTACGAAGTGCTTACACGAAGGCTGATCAGTGGTGTTGTGGTCGGGAGTGCCAGCGTCAATCGAATTGCATGTTACCATTTGGCGTTTCGATCGCCTGGCGTGAATTGGGAGGTTTGGATCGAGGCGGGAAAGCGCGCTCTGCCATGGCGCCTTGCGGTGACTTTCACCGATCGAACGAATTTTCCACGGACCTTGGTCGAATTCACGCGGTGGAACCTTCATCCATGGCTGAACTCTCGTGACTTTGTCTTTTCCAAACCAGCTGGAGGACGGGAAATCCCGTTCATCGAAGTGATCCAGCCGCGCTCTCGCTGATAGGAACAATCAAAATTCAATGAAACACATTTTATCACTCAGCGCGGTAGCGACGCTCTCGGTCATGTTTTCAGTTTCGCAAACTGGATGCACTGAGGGGTACGTGGTTACGTCAGGCCCGGGGCCCGCGTATGATCCCTACGTCCCTTATTGGGGTGGCTACTACGGCGGCGCAGGATTCTATCACGGTGCCTACTATGGGAATACCGGTTACTACCGAAATCGGTATGGGGGCTCAGCCTATTGGCATGACGGTTCAGGGAGCGCCTACGGTGCACGAGGCGGCTCCGCCCACTGGAATGATGGGTCCGGAAGCGCAACCGGATGGCGCGGCAGCACGGCGTCGTGGGATCATGGCTCGGGTCACATCAGCGGATATCGGGGAGGCTCGGCGAGCTGGGGCGGCGGATCGGGCTCGTGGCACGGTGCCGGTGGTCGCTCGGGTTCGTGGAGACGTTGAGCTGGCGCTTGCCACGGCGCGAGGAAGCGCAAGTGACTCCACACCGATATCCGGCATTCGGGCTAAGTGGCAGATCGCGGTTACGAACGGTTGTCTGGCGCGCGGCTTTCTGATTGAACCATCGAATGAAGCTTAGCGCACGGAACGTGCTGAAGGGACGGATCATCAAGATTGTAGATGGGGCGGTGAACTGTGAGGTAACCCTTGAAGTTGCACCGGGAGTAGAAGTGGTCGCGATTATTACCAGAACCTCGGTTCAGTCTCTCCAGCTTGCCGTGGGTCGCGATGCTTTCGCGGTTATCAAGGCCTCGAGTGTCATGATCGCTGTTGAATAGCTGGACACGACTTGCTCAGGAAAGTGACGAGCGGAGCCCGTTCTGCTGGCCGATCGCAGTTTTCGATTTGTTCGCTGAAAAGCCGTTGCCAGGCCGAGCCATCAGGATGAAAATGCGTGTACTCGCTGCTGTTTAGCGGTCACGAACCGCTGGGACGGCGATTTGCTAGCGGTCGCCTCGAATTCCGGCATAAGACGTAAAAACGACTTACAACTCCATGTCATCGAGTATTGCAACGGAGCGCCGAGTGGTGATTACCGGCATCGGCATCGTCGCTCCTAACGGGCTAGGCGTCTCAGAATTTTGGCGCAATACCGTGAATGGTGTCAGCGGCATACGCAGATTCTCGGCCTTCGATGCCAGTGACTATCCGTGCAAAATAGCCGGAGAGGTGGTTGGTTTCGATCCGGCGCTTTATTTTCGGGAAACGAAGTCGGTCAAACGTTCAGAACGGTTCGAGCAATTTGCGGTGGCTGCTTCGAAAATGGCTTTGGAAGACGCCAACATTGATCTTGAGCGCATCGATCGAGATCGGTTCGGAATCTCAGTTGGCACTGGCATCGGCGGACTCGAAAGCATGGAAAGATCAGGGCATCGTTTGGTCGAAAAAGGGGCGTCCCGTATTTCTCCATTCGCCATCACCGGAATGATGGGCAATGCGGCGAGCGCGAATGTCTCCCAGGAGTTTGGCTTGCGGGGTCCGAATATCTGCATTGTCACAGCCTGCGCTACGGGAGCGAACTCGGTGGGAGAGGCTTGGCGGACTATTAAGTTCGGCGACGCAGACATCTTTCTTGGGGGAGGCTGCGAGGCAACCATCACGCCATTCGGGGTAGCCGGCTTCGCGGCCATGAAAGCCTTAAGCTTGCGGAATGACGAACCGGAGAAAGCGAGCCGCCCATTCGATAAGAACCGCGACGGCTTTGTCATGGGCGAGGGTGGGGGAGTCCTGGTCCTCGAGGAGCTCCAGCATGCCAGGAACCGCTCGGCGTCGATCTATTGTGAACTCGTCGGCTACGGATGCACTGCGGACGCCCATCATATGACCCAACCGCATCCCGAAGGACGAGAAGTCGCGCGCGCTATGCGAATCGCCATGCATCACGCGAAGGTTGACAGCGGCGACCTCGACTATATCAACGCCCATGCCACTTCGACACCCATCGGTGACATCTTCGAGACACGAGCGATTAAACTTGCTCTGGGACGCGACGCTTTCAACGTAGCGATCAGCTCAACGAAGTCGATGACCGGCCATCTCTTGGGCGCAGCCGGAAGCGTCGAGTTGGCCATTTGTGCACTCGCCGTCAAGAACGGGATAGTTCCACCGACCATCAATCTCGAAAGTCCCGACCCAGAATGTGATCTAGACTATGTTCCGCGGACCGCTCGTGAAAAAAAGGTGCGCGTCGCCATGAGCAATTCGTTTGGCTTCGGAGGGCACAACGTCAGCCTCATCGTTAAGGAATTTTGCGACTGATCAATTCGAGTAGCGGCTGCGCTGATAATCTCATCGCTCGAAGGCGTCCAAAGCCGATCAGCCTGTCGGTGGAGAAAAATAAGGACTTGTCGAGGCGCCCCTACAACCTGCCGATCTCGGCTTCGAATTTGCTGTCCTGTCCGTTGGTTACCCTCTCAATTGCTCGACGAACTGACTGGCCAGCTCGCCGGAAGGGCAGAACTCCACGACAGGTCGAACTTCCACCTGAACGCCGTGTTCAAGTCCCGGGCAATGCTTGGCGATCTCGATAGCCTCCTCTTCATTTTCGACATGAAGGAGAAAATAGCCACCGATG
>DATDKN010000022.1:0-4652 GCA_036519995.1 Terrimicrobium sp.
ACGGCCTTTACGCTCTTCGTCGTTCCCGCCATCTATGTTGTCGTTGCGAGAACCCGCCAAAAGACATCCGAGCCAACTGTCTCTCTGCGGGACGAGGAGCCCGCTCTCGCTTCCTGAACAGTTGCTTCGGAAGCGCGCCTGGGCTTCAGGATCTCAGTTCCTGGCAGTAGTCTACTACAAGTTCGACGCTTAGGTTTGCCTCTCCCGCAGATTTTGGGCAAGCTGTCGGTGTGGGTACGGAAATCGAGCGCAAGTTTCTGGTGGTGGGAAATGACTGGCGCGCTGGCGCGTCCGGGACCAGCTACATTCAAGGGTATCTGTCGCGAGACGTGGCGCGAATCGTTCGTATTCGGCAAGCCGGCCCTGCGGCCTATCTCACCATCAAAGGCATCGCGCAGGGTGCGAGCCGACCGGAGTTTGAATATCCTATTCCTCTCTCGGACGCTCGGCAGCTGATGAACCTTTGCCTTCGGCCATTGGTCGAAAAGACCCGCTACGTCATTAAATACGCTAGTAAGCGCTGGGAAGTGGACGAATTTCGCGGCGACAACCGGGGGCTTATCTTGGCAGAGATCGAACTTTCGCGCGAAGATGAGGCGGTTGATATTCCCCCATGGATTGGTCAGGAAGTCTCGGGCGACCCGCGCTACTTTAATTCCTATTTGAGCGAGCATCCCTATACTCAGTGGCACCCAAATAAGAATTGATGTTCATCTAAGTTGTTATGCTTGCGTCTGAAAGCTCCGCGAAGACTGGGCAAACGATCGGCGACTATCTGATCGCGCGGTTGCATGCCCTTGGCGTTCGCCACGTGTTTGGAATTCCCGGCGACTATGTTCTCGGTTTCTACGATCAACTTGTCGCCAGCGAGCTCAAGGTGGTGACCACGTGCGACGAGCAGGGCGCAGGTTTCGCCGCGGACGCCTACGCACGCATTCGGGGTCTCGGTGTGGTCTGCGTGACCTATTGCGTGGGCGGGCTCAAAGTGGCCAATTCGACTGCCGGCGCTTTTGCCGAGAAGTCGCCTGTGGTGGTTATCAGTGGTGCGCCAGGCATGAAGGAACGTGAGAGAAACCCACTCCTTCACCACAAGGTTAGGGAATTCGACACCCAGAGAAAGGTCTTTGAGCAGCTGACGGTAGCCTCGGCAGTGTTGAGCGATCCGCAAACCGCCTTTCAGGAGATAGACCGTGTGCTTCACGCTGTGTTGCGCTACAAGCGGCCGGTTTACATCGAGCTGCCGCGTGACATGGTGGCGCGTCTTGGCATCAAGCACCATTCTCCCGCTCAATTTCACGAAACCAGCGACCCGGCGGCTCTCGCAGAGGCCGTCGGAGAAGCCGTTGCCATGATCAATGCCGCGCGTCAACCGGTGATTCTCGCCGACGTCGAAGTTCACAGGTTTGGATTGCAGGAATTGCTGCTCGAGTTGATCGAGAAGGCGAACATCCCCTTCGCATCAACGATTCTCGGGAAATCAGTGATGAGCGAACAACATCCGCTCTGTCTGGGTGTTTACGAAGGTGCCATGGGCCGGGATGATGTTCGTGCGTACGTCGAGTCCAGTGATTGCGTGATCATGCTCGGAACCTTTATGACCGATATCAATCTCGGCATTTACACCGCGCGGCTTGACCCCGCCCGCTCGATCAGTGCCACCAGCGAAAAGCTTTCGATTCGTTATCACACCTTCGAGGACGTGCGCTTCAAGGACTTTATGCGCGGACTCATCGCCGCCGGCCTGCGCCGGCGTGATTCCAACACCCATCCCCGTCCCGAAGAAGAGCCAGAGTTCCGCGTGGAACCTCGTGCCAAACTGACCGTAAAGCGCCTCTTTCAGCGGCTGGACGCCTTTCTCAGCGATGAAACCATTGTCGTCGTCGACGTGGGCGACGCGCTCTTCGGAGCGGCGGACCTTTTCATCCATCGGCGCACGGAGTTTCTCGGGCCTGCTTACTACGCATCGATGGGATTTGCCGTGCCCGCGGCCATTGGCGCGCAATTGGCCAATCCATCTCTACGCCCATTGGTCATCGTTGGTGATGGCGCCTTTCAAATGACCGGCCTGGAAATCGCGACGGCCCTCCGACTCAATTTGAATCCGATCATTCTTGTCCTGAACAATGCGGGGTATGGCACTGAGCGGCACATTCACAATGGACCCTACAACGACATTCTTCCGTGGGAATATTCCAAAATCCCGGAGGTGATCGGCGGCGGGAGAGGTTTTGTCGCTAGGACCGAAGACGAACTCGACAGCGCTCTTCTCGCG
Source organism: Terrimicrobium sp. (assembly GCA_036519995.1). Classification (GTDB taxonomy): domain Bacteria; phylum Verrucomicrobiota; class Verrucomicrobiia; order Chthoniobacterales; family Terrimicrobiaceae; genus DASTFP01. The sequence goes on from DATDKN010000022.1 coordinate 2,273, forward strand.
GCCAAGGCTGATTCAGCTCACATCAACATCATCGATGCGCGTCTCGATCCAATGGACCGCTCTCCCGCACTGGAGCGCCTCGCCGAGCGCCTCTCGAAAAAGATCTGACCTTCAGATCGCGATCTGGTTCGGGCGGGTGCGCTGCTTCCGAAGAGAAATTCCACTAGCTGAGCGGTTCAACGCTGATAGGCTGCGAAATGGCGTCAATGGTGGAGTTGCGCAAGGTCAGTAAGAGGTTCGGCAGCTTTACGGCGCTTGAGGAAGTCAGCTTCGATATCGCGGAAGGCGAGTTCATGACGTTCCTGGGGCCTTCCGGCTGCGGAAAGACAACTTGTTTGCGCTTGATCAGCGGCTTTGAACATCCCTCCACTGGCGAGGTCTTCATCGCCGGCAAGGATGTCACCCACGACCCGCCTTATCGCCGCAGCGTGAATCAGGTCTTTCAAAGCTACGCGCTCTTTCCGCACCTCTCTGTCTACGAAAATATCTCGTTTGGCTTACGAATGAAGAAGCTGGCTGCGTCCGATATCAAGCAGCGTGTTGATCGAGTCGTTGAGATGACGTCGCTGGGGGAATTCGCTAGTCGCAAGCCGGCGCAGCTCTCCGGAGGCCAACGCCAGCGTGTGGCGCTGGCACGTGCCATCGTCTGCGAACCCAAGGTCCTCCTGCTGGACGAGCCGTTGAGCGCGTTGGACGCAAAACTTCGCACCCAAATGCGCTCTGAGCTCAAGCAACTTCAGAAACGCCTCGGTATCACCTTCATCTTCGTCACCCATGATCAAGAGGAGGCTCTCACCATGAGCGATCGCATCGCCGTCATTAGCTGCGGGCGGCTGGAACAAATCGGGACCGTCAACGAGATTTACTATCAGCCCGCCACCCGCTTCGTGGCTACATTCATTGGGGAGACCAACATCGTCGAAGCCGAGATCGTCGACAAAGGCGCGGACGTGATTCATTGCCGAATTGCAGGCGGCATGACGCTCGCGGCGAGGGCGGGGACGCCCGCCGCCGGCAGCAGTGTTCTTCTCTCGCTGCGTCCAGAAAAGATTCGACTGTATCGGAGTCGGCCGCAGGGGGAGAACGTATTTTCGGGTCGCATCGTCGTGCAAGTTTTCAAGGGAGCCGTCAACGACTTGACACTCGCCGTGAGCGGTGGTTTGGAGCTTCGCGCGCTGATCGCCAATGATGGCCAGCAGGAGCTAGTCTTTCACGAAGGCGAAGAGGTTTTTTGCCGCATACAACCCGAAGACATCAACATCGTCTCCTCCTGAGCAGGTTGTGGGGTTGCAAGTAAACCTTGCAGTACCGCCTTCGCGCAGAAATTTTCGACAACCCCTGTCGCGATTCGTTCAAGAGCTGCCACGCCATGAAGCTGCTGCGCGGCTGAGAGAGCTTTCACAACCCTTGGCACATTACGTGCTTATAGATGGTGCCTCGCGTCGTTTTGGGCCCAACAGGGTTTTGTAGTTCCTCTGAGTGCGGTCGAGCGGCTGCGTAACCAAAAAACCAAGGAAAGGAACGAATGAAATCAATCACAGGGATCCTTGCTGCCGTGGGAATTGTCGGTCTGCTTTTGAGCCAGCCCGCCTTTGCAGGCGAAGGGAAGAAAACGCTTCAAGAAAATGTTGCCGTGGAGGAGGCTCGCAAGTGGTGGGGAGCCTCTCTGAGTACAGGTTGGGACAGCCTTTACATGTTCCGCGGTGTAAACGTTCTCAGGTTTGATCAAGACGGCAACAAACAGAGGTATGGTTCCAGCCTCTACTGGGCGCAGGTAAACGTATCGTTTATGCCCACGGAAAATGACACCATTACCCTGGGCAGCTGGATGGCCTTTGGACTCACGAACAGTAGGTACAAGGAATACAATGCCACCGTTAACTACGTTCACACCTTCGGCGACCTGGCAGTAGGTATGGGGTACACGTTTTACTACTATCTCAATACCGTCCTCTACCAGAATGAGCTGAACTGGACGGTCGCATACACGTTCAAACTGCCCGCGGGAATTACGCTTGTTCCCTCGGTCGTCTATTATTTCAACCTTGGACCTGACTTCGAGAATTTCGAACGCGGGACCGGTGCAGTGAAGACTACTTCCAGCTACCTGATCGCACGCCTGGACGCCGGCATCCCCATCTACAAGGACATTATCTCGTTGGCGCCGTGGTTTGGGTTCGGAACGAGCTTTGACCTCAACGCGAGAACCGCGGACAACGAAAGCGGATTTGAGTTTTTTACCGGCGCCCAGCACATCGAAGTCGGTATCGGGCTTCCCATTAAAATCAGCGAGGTGATTACCCTCTACGGGTATGGTGCTTACAGTTATCAGTGGCAGGATCTGGTCGGCACCGAGCCAAGCACCTTCTGGGGCGGCGCC
>DATDKN010000023.1:0-9350 GCA_036519995.1 Terrimicrobium sp.
AGGTCGAAGCTGCAGGTCCTGAAGGGGGCAAATTTTTCCTTCAGATGCGAGCCCTTCATTGGCTCGGTGATGGGATCCACAGCGTTCTGGAGATAGTAGGACCAGAACCGGATTTTGTTGGATTCATCACACAGGATGTCCTCGGTCGAGCGGAAGTTGCCTTCCGCGTACTGCTGCCTGATGCAGTCCCGCATCGACTTGCGGACGTCCGGCGGGAACAGTAACCAGAAGCCATTCAAATTCTGCGGCAGGTCGAGCGGAACAAATTTTTTCATGTCAACGATTCCTTGTCGCATCGGGAGCGCGAGGACTTAAACCTTGTTAACCTGGTTTCTTCCGTTGCAGGCAAGGGAGATGAGAGAGCCAGTTGCAGGGCGGTTGCGTCCGCGATAACCCTCAATTCCAAAGGTCATCTCGAGTCCATGGACTCGGCTCATCCGTAACGGGATCCAAGTGCGATTCCCCCATCGACGCTGCTCCACGTCTTTAAGCTCCAGCCAATCCAGCATGCTCACAGGTCGTGCCCACCGGACTCGGATTTCATCTCTATGCCGCGCAAGGCGAGATGCGCCTGAGATGTGGCCCGCAAGCGGCAACGGTTTTCTTGGATGTTTCGAGATTTGTTATGACGGACTGACCAACAGCACAGCCAGCGACGGGATTCGAACCCGTGACCTATCGATTACGAATCGATTGCACTACCTCTGTGCTACGCTGGCGTTCGCAGGACGCGCTAAGAGAATGTGAAAATGCTCGCTGCGCAATGAGATTCTAGTGCGCGGCGGCCTCGCGAACCATTTTTTCAAGAGCGGGTGCGGCGCCTTTGACGACGTCTTTGGGACCGGTCATCTTCACATAAACGTCGCCCGAGGAGCTCTCGAGAATGGCGCCCCGCATTGCATAGTCTTTCATCGGGGCCGTGGGGCCACCGGGCATCCCACTTGCGAACGTCCCCTCCGCCTTCACGAAAGTGATGGTTGTGCTACCGGCCTGTTCGCTCTTGGCGTCCGTATAGCCATCGGAGAATTGTTTAAACCACCGATCGACGTTTGCTTGGACGCTGCCCCCCTGCCCTGCTCCAAAGTGAAAGAAGGTCACCTCGGCGGACGGCACACCGGACTTCCCAGGCACCGAGAGCTGTGCTTTTCGCATCGGCGAGGTCGGCGCCACCCATTCCCAGCTCTCCGGCCGCGCAAAAGTGAAGCTGCCGACGGTAAACTCAACGGGGCCTGCCGCGGTGGCCGCGGCCGCAAAGACCATGAACACGACCAAGGAACGGGAAAAAACCATGCGATTTCTATAGTAGTCCCAAGCTCGCGAGCCAACTATGGGCGATCAGCATGTGCCCGGATGAGGAAGGGTGCACACCGTCAGGTGCCCATTCAATATCCGGTCGCTCTAGCCCGGCCTTGTTAAAGGCATCATGAAGGGGCACCACTGCTCGCGCGTTGAATTTGGCTCCGATCTCGCGGACTGCCGTCACGTAGGGCGCAAGCGCTTTGTTGCCCTGTGCAGGCGCTGGAGGCCAAATCACGCTCGGTTCGCAAAGGACCATTGCCACCTCCGGTAGCGCATCGCGGAGACGATCCAAAATCTCCACGTAGGTCTCTCTGAATTTTTCAATCGAGGTTCCACCGCCCGCCTCGCCGAGCCCATGCCAGACGTCGTTAATTCCGATCTTGATGGAAACGAGGTGAGGCTCATGGGCCAAGACGTCCGACTTCCAGCGTCGGCGAAGATCCTGGATCGTATTGCCCGAAATGCCCTTGTTGAGGATCTGCGGAGCGCGCGCTGGAACAGAGGCACGCAGCCAGTCGCGAATGTCCCTGACGTAACCGGTCCCAACGGCTTCGGAGCACTGGCCACGGCCGGCATCGGTAATGCTGTCACCGATGAAAATCCAGCGGGCGTCCTTATAAAGCGGGAGCGCCATGGAAGACGCGGTCGCCTAACGCTTGGAGAATTGAAATCGCTTGCGTGCTCCAGGCTGACCGGACTTCTTGCGTTCCTTCATGCGCGGATCGCGCGTAAGAAGTCCCTCTTCGCGCAAAGACCCGCGCAAGCTCTCCTCATTTCGCAAGAGGGCGCGGCTGATGGCCAGGCGCAGCGCTCCGGCCTGTCCGGCAATTCCACCTCCCGAGGTTTTTGCTTCCATATCAAATCGGTGCACCGCGCTGGCAATTTCGAGAGGGCGGAGAATCGTGTTCTGCATCGAGAGGCTCGGAAAATAATCAGTAAACTCCTTGCCGTTGATTTTAAAAGTTCCACTCCCCTCGCGCAGGCGGATCTGGGCGATGGAGGTCTTACGACGGCCGGTGGCGATGATGTCAGACATGAAAGAAGAGATCAGGCAGGTTTGGGATTCTGAGCGGCGTGCGGGTGTTGATCGCCGCGATAGACCTTTAGTTTGCGATAGATAGAACTCCCCAGGCGGTTGTGAGGAATCATGCCGCGAACCGCTCGCTCAACCAGGAGCTCCGGATGGCGTTCACGACGCGCCGCGAAACTCTCCGACTTATGACCGCCCACATACCCCGAGAAACTCATGTACGACTTCTGTAGATCCTTCTTACCCCCGACGCGGACTTTCGCGGCATTGATGACGATGACGAAATCGCCGGTGTCGACGTGTGGTGTGTAGATGGTCTTGCCCTTGCCACGGAGAAGATTGGCGGCCTTGACCGCCACGTGACCGAGGTGCTGGTCGGCAGCATCGATAATCCACCAGTCGCGGTGGACCTCGTCACGCTTGGCTGAGAAAGTCTTCATTGGAGTCTTTGAGAGAATCGGTCATGATGTGTTACTTAGCACCTTGTGTCAAACCGAATCAGGATCAGGACTTCTGCGGTCGAAAAATTCTTGACCGGTAACAGCGATCCGCCAAGCCTCTGCCGCCGTGCAGCGTAACGGAGAGACGGGGCAGTTTTTGCATTGGAGGGAGACTCACGAGTCCTCCGGGGAAGCCCGCCACGTCTACCGGCCTTTGTTTGAGCGGTTGGATGCATTGCCGCGGCGGCAAGTGCAGGCTTTGGATGAGCGGCTGGAGGCAACAATGCGGGAAATGGGAGTGACCTTCGACATCGCGCGGGAGAGGCCATGGGGACGGCGCCCCTGGTTCTGTGATGTCCTGCCGCAAATCTTCACTCCGGAGGAATGGGATCCCTTGGAGAAAGGGATTTCTCAACGCCTACAGGCCTTTGAGTTATTTTTACGCGACATCTACGGGAAGAAGGAGATTCTCAAAGCCAATCTGCTTCCGATCCAGCCTGTGCTTGGAAGCACGGCGTACCAACGGGCGGCGGCGAGCCTCACACCTGCGGGTGATGCTTACTTGCATCTAAGTGGGATAAGCTTGTGCCGCGTGCCGAGTGGGGAGTTTGCTGTCAAGCAACACTACTTCAGCAACGCTTCGGGAATCTCGTATATGATTCAGAACCGGCGTGCGCTGGCCCGAGTAATTCCACAAAGCTTTCAGGATTTCTCGATTCGTTCGATCGCAGATGCGCCTGTCGATATTCTCGAGTTACTGAGGTCGCTGTCGGACCATCCTGATCCCACGGTGGTGCTACTTTCGTCCGGGCCAGGGAGTGCGGTCTATTCGGAGCATAGCTTTCTCGCGCGCAGAATGGGAATCCCGCTGGTGCAGGGCGGCGACCTGCTCGTCTTGAACGATGCGGTCTTTCTGAAGACGGTATGGGGCCTTGAAAAAGTCGAGGTCATTTACAATCGCATCTCCGACCAATGGCTCGACCCGATGGTGTTTCGGCGTGATTCCCTTCTGGGCGTCGCGGGGCTCGTCCATTGCATTCGCAAGGGAACGGTGGCTGTCGTGAATGCCATTGGCTCGCAGCTCTCCGATGATCGAGCTCTCTTACCGTTTGCTGGGCAAATTATTCGCTTCTACCTGGGTGAGCGTGCGCTCTTGCCCACCTTGCCGACCTACTGGCTGGGGGATATTGACCAGCGCGAGATGGTGCTCGCGGAGATCGAAAAATATACCATCCGGCCGCTCTTCGGGGAAAAGATCCTGCTCGGTGGCAATGGTCGGCATCCGACTGAGGAAGAAATTACGAGCGCGAAAGAAACGATGCTGCGCAACGGGGGTCAATATGTTGCCCAGCCGCAGGATTGTGATGCTTTGACGGTTTCCTATCACGATGGACGCAGAGTAACGCGCAGACAGGATCACATTCTTTTCTCCCTGCGCAAATCGGAAGGGGAATACGACACTTTCCCTGGTGCCCTAACACGAGTCTCCACCAAAGAATCTCCCTTTACGGCCAACGAGCTGGGTGGCGGAAGCAAGGATACCTGGGTGCAGGTGCCGGCGGACTTCGAGGAACCCGCCTCAGATCGCACACGTCTTCGCGAAGCCCTGCTTCCTGCTCAGCATGTGAGCAGCCGCGTGGCGGAGGCTTTTTATTGGACCGGCCGATATCTTGAGCGAGCGCACAATTTAGCAGTCATGATTGGCGTCATTGAATCGCTCGAACTCGAGGAGCTGAACCCGATCGAACGGACGCTCTACCGTCCCGTCTGGGACAGGATCCTTCCTCCCCTAGAAAATCCAGGATCCGTTTCTCGGCGCAATATTTCAAGTCCCGCCGGCAGATACCGGCTGACGCTCGATCTGGAGGAACCCGACTCGGTCGTGCGAGCGATTCTGCGAGCGGCGGCGAATTCAGAATCGATCTTGGAATGCTTAAGTCTGGAAGCTTGGAGCGTGCTCAGCACCCTACGATCTCGCTTTCAGCGCGCCCGCTTTCGTCCGCAAGCCTCGGAGGAGGAGCTGACATCCTTCACTCGGCGATATTGCGACTCCGTCGTCAAAGCAGTCCCGGAGTTTTTTGGCACGGCTCAGGGCACGATGATTGCGGATGGCGGTTGGGCGTTTTGTGAAATCGGCCAGCTCTTGGAGCGGGCGATTATCACCGGAAACGCCGTCTGCTCAATCATGCGCCCAATGCCGCGGCGAAACGCGCCGCCTGAGCATGAGGCCGAGATCCGGCTCTCGGCATTTCTGCGCCTGATCAACAGTCGCGATGTTTATCGCCGCGTCTACCAACTCCGTATTGAAGCCGCACCAATGCTTGATCTTTTGTGGAAAAACTCTGTCGCTCCACGATCAATCACTCGGTGCCTGGAGGCCTGCCGCGAACGCTTGCGGGGAACAGGTGAGCAAGCCACCGCGGCAACGATGCGAACGCTCGCCGGTATCGAACAGCTCCTTCACGAGATTCGCTTGACGGATTGGGAGAAGCTCTTGAACGAAGCAGAGTCGGCGCTCTTGCCGAAATCCAACACTTTGCTCGATCATGGATCCGCCTTGCTGAATGCGACATTGGAAATTCACCACCTCATCGCAGACGGGTTCTTAAATCATCAAATTCACATGGTTCCGGACATTCAGCCGACACTTTTTGGTTTCAAGCATGCTCTTTGAGATTAACCATCGCACGGACTATCGCTACGGTCAGGCAGCGCGGGAGGCCTACATCGAGGCGCGTCTGACTCCGCCTGCCCTTCCGAGCCAGGAAATACTCTCCCACGCAATTGATTTTCATCCGCCCACCGGCGTTTCCACCTATCACGACTACTTTGGCAATGAGGTGACCTTCTATTCCATGACGCTGCGTCATGAGCGGCTCACCATCGTCAATAAGCTGACGGTCCGAACAAAGCAGACTTCACCGCCTTCGGGTGCTCTGGATGTCACCATCGCCGAGGCGCGGCAACTTTTCGCTTCCAGGTTTACCGACGTCTTCGACTATCTGCAGCCGACAGCCGCCGTGCCGATCGGAACCCCGTCGATCGACTGGGCGCGAAAGTTCTTTACTGGCGGGGCTCCGTTGGGCGAAGCGCTGGAGCGGCTCAATCGCGCGATTCACGAGAAGTTTCGCTACGAGCCGGGATCCACGAATAATTCGACGCCACTCGAAACCGTGTGGAAGCAACGCGCGGGAGTCTGTCAGGATTTCACCCATGTCATGCTGGGGGTGCTTCGCACCGCCGGTATACCTTCGCGCTATGTTTGCGGGTATATTGAATCCGATCCAATACAGCCGGCCGAACGTCGAACCAGGCTGATTGGATCGCTGGCAACGCATGCTTGGGTGGAAGCGCTAGCGCCCGGCATGAAGTGGCTGGCCATTGATCCAACCAATGATCAGTGGTGTGGTCCGCGACACGTTACCATTGCCTATGGGCGCGATTCGATCGACGCGACTCCCGTGCGTGGGACCTTCAAGGGCTCTGGAGACCAAAGAATGAAAGTTCGTGTGCTGATGAAAAGAATGAACGATAAAGCGTGAAAATATCTGTCCGCTACTCGGCTCGGTTTCAGTATGCGCAAAACGCGAGTTTTTCGCCCCATCGCGTCCGGCTCTTCCCCCGCCATGAGCTGTTCGTCAACGTTGAGAGGATCGCCTTTTCGACCCACCCTTCGGCAGACGTCCAATACAGACACGACTTGTTCGACAACCTGACGGCCACCTGCGTCTATCCGAATCCACTGGATACGCTGGAATTTAAGCTGGAATTCGACGCCTCGGTTCACGCATGGGATCCTTTTAAATTCCTTGTGGACTCCCACGCCTTGAAATTGCCCTTCGAATATCGTCCCGACGAAGCGGCCGTCCTGGCGCCGTTTCGGCGAAAACGGTTTAAGACGAGTGCACTGCCGGCAGCCCTCACGCCCTCGTCTCCACGCCCGACCGTCGAGGCAATCGTCGAAATGAACAGCTGGTTGCATGAGAACATCGAATACGAGCGGCGAGAAGAAGGAGATGCCTTTGCGCCAAGAACCACCCTGGAGACGCAAAAAGGCTCCTGCCGGGATTTTGCAGTGCTTTTGGCCGAGGTCTTGAAAACCCATGGTTTGGCTGTGCGGCTGGCGAGTGGTTACTTGTGGGAAGATAAGTCGGGAACGGGGCCGGAACATGCGCAGAACGCCTTTCACGCCTGGGTCGAAACGTATTTGCCGGGTGCGGGGTGGGTCGGACTCGACCCAACCAACGGGATCTTGTGCGAACATCATTTTTTGGCGACGGCTGTGGGTCTAAGTGCCGACGACATTGCTCCGATAGTCGGCCACTATTATGGGAAGGAGACCATCGCTAGTGTTCTGACCAGCTCGTTAGACATTGTCCTCTTGTAAGATGATCGCGCGGTGGATGGATCAGGCGGCTTCTCGCGCGGAGTCAATCTTTCGCAAGCATGGCGTGCAGCTTACCCTTGGCGGCGAACCGACGTATGTTCCGACGAATCCGGAAGGTCCCGAATGGACCTACGCAGCCGTCGGGCCCACCAAGCTGGGGTATGCGTGGAAGGTCGCTGACCATCTGCTTACGAATCACATGGCTGGTTCGGCTGCATTCTTTTGTCCCGGGAAGTCCTACCCGGGAGAGGTCAATCCTCGCTGGGCCGTCCGAATTTTAGCCAACCGGGATCGCTCACCTCTCTTTCAACTCCCGAAGCAATCAGGAGCGCTTTCGCCGCATGTTCTCGGCGACTTCGCCCACAATATGTCCCGGCATCTGCGAATTGCTTCTCACTGGCGCCGCTTTGTCGACCCGAATAATCCCAGCGCGGAGATCCTGGCCATCCCCATCGATCATGATGATGCCGGCTGGCGCTCCGCGCGTTGGAGCCTCGGCAAGAATGACCGGGTCTTGTCGAAAGCGGACGCTTCGGTGGGGCTGCGGCTGCCGCTTGACCGACTGCCGCCATCGGTGCCGCGACGAGCCATGTCTATCGAAAGAAGCGGGGAGACGATTGCCATCTTTATTCCACCGCTTCTCCAGGAGCCATTTCTGGAGTTGCTTGCCGCCATCGAGGCATCTGCGAGTGCGATGGGGGCTCGCCAGATCTTGCTGCAGGGTTACACGCCCGAGGATCAAGCCGGCAAGTGGATCACGCTGGGGTTGGCGGCCGATCCCGGTGTGCTCGAAATCAATCTTCCCGCATGCTCCAGTTGGCACGAATATGCGAGGTGGATCGAGACGGTGACTGCGAGTTGCGAAGCCGCCGGCCTGAGATCGTGGAAGGAGTCGACTTGGGATTTCCCGCAGGGGACTGGCGGCGGCAACCATCTTCTTTGGGGTGGACCGAGGTTGGAGGCCAATCCGTTCTTCGGTCGCCCGGCATGGCTGGCAGCCATCCTTCGTTTTTGGCAGCACCATCCCTCGCTGGCATATCTATTCACTGGCTGCTACGTCGGGGCATCTTCGCAGGCGCCGCGACCGGATGAGTCTGCCCGCGACCTCTACGATATCGACATGGCGTATACGTTTCTCGAATCACTTCCGGAAGGCGATCATCGAGAGCTTATCAACGAGACGCTGCGGCACCTGCAAACCGACGTCACTGGCAACTCGCATCGTAGCGAGATGAGCTTCGACAAATTTTGGAACACCGCCTGGCCCTCTGGCGCCCTAGGTCTGGTGGAGTTCCGGGCGATTGAATCCCTTCCCCGTGCGGAGTGGATGTCGAGCGTGGCCCTGCTCTGGACCTGCTTGGCAGCCCATCTTCTTGAGGCGAAGACGCCGCGTGGCCTGAAGCGATTTGGCGCAAGATTACATGACGAATACTTGCTTCCGGAACGCCTTTGGAGTGACCTCGAATCTGTTTTCACCGAGCTCGAAGCGGCTGGCGTTGTCCTGAACCGGCGGATCTACCGAGAAATCTGGAACTGGCGATTTCCGACTTTGTTACTTTGGAAAAAAGGCGACGCTCGACTCACAGTCCGCCGAGCCCTGGAAAGCTGGCCGCTGCTTTGCGAAACTCCGGTGGAAGGCGGAACTACGAGCCGGTTCGTCGATACCTCGATGCAGCGTCTGGAATTCTGCAGCAATCCCGGATTTCACTCGGCCTACCGAATATATGTAAACGGCCGCGCCCTCGAGCTGCGGAGAGCCGGCGACGTATTCCTTTCCGGCCTTCGCTATCGCAGGACAAATCTCTATCCCTCTATGCATCCGGGCATCCCGACGCAGCTTCCGCTCCTGCTTACCTTGCTGGATCGGGCGTCCGGACGCCCGGCAGCACAGTTCGAGCTGAACACAAGCGACATCGTTTTTCGACCTGCAACGGGCACGAACGTCCTGAAGCTTACTGGGCGACCGTGTCGGGGAGGCCGGAAGAGCGATTTCACGTGCGATTTGCGTCTCGATTAGGATCAAGCGTCGTTTGGGTGAAGTATTTGAGCTCTAAATCGGTCTGAGTAAATGCTGCGCGACTGGATGATCCCCTCCGACCTAGCCCCTGGTGACCTGAAGAGCTTGGAGGGCGATTGGTCGAGTATGGAGCTCCATCGGGTTCATTCTGCCGACGACCCTGACTTCGACCTCGCC
>DATDKN010000024.1:0-7826 GCA_036519995.1 Terrimicrobium sp.
GAATACGTGCAGCCCGTCCCATGCGTCTTGACGCCAGGAACGAACGGCGCCGCAAATTCGTCAAGACTCTTCGGGGTCACAAGAACGTCAATGGCAAGCTTGCCGCGCAAATGCCCACCCTTCAGCAAGAACGCACATCCATAAAGCTCCGTTAGGTACTTTCCGGCATCCTTTACCTCGTCAAGGCTGCGAATATCGGCTTCAGCGAGAATGCGCAGCTCGTCGAGATTAGGAGTTACCACCGTAGCCAGCGGAAACAGCTCTTTTCGATAGGCGGTGATCGCCGACTTCTGCAGCAAGGAGGCACCGCTGCTGGCAACCATCACCGGATCCACGACAAGCTTTGTTCGCTTTCCCGACAACTCGCGAGCTACGATTTTGATGATCGCCGAGGAATAGAGCATCCCGGTTTTGGCCGAGGAAACGGGAAATGCAGAAAAGCAGAGGGCAAGCTGCTCGCCCACCACGTCGGGTCGAACCGTCTGTATGGCCGACACCTTACCCGGAACTTCGGCCACCACACACGTAATTGCAGTTAGCCCGTAGCAGCCGAGATACGAAAGCGTTTTGAGGTCCGCCTGGGCGCCAGCGCCGGCGCTGTTGTCGGAACCGGCGATCGAGAGAACGACCGGCCTGCTTCGAGAAGTCACGGGAGGCCGATCAGGCGAGGGCTGAGGCTCGAACGGGCTGAACTTATGCGGGACATTCTTCCCGATCGAGCATCATGCTGTGCTATTACCGTTCGCGATTGCCGAAAACGATGAGCAAGTAGTAGACGAGTGTGCCAAGAGAGGCAACGAACGCCGCGACATAGGTGAGTGCGGCTGCATCGAGCACCTGATTTACGCCGCCCGCTTCTTCGCCCGGGCGGATGATACCCATTTGCTGCAAGATGATCTTCGCGCGGCGCGAGGCATCAAACTCCACCGGCAAAGTAATCAACTGGAACAATGTCAGCACGAGGTAAACGCCTACGGCAAGCAAAGCCAGTTTCATGAGGCCAAAGAAGAGGCCGCCGAGAAAGATAAAGGGCAACATATTCGAAGCAAACTGCGTGACGGGAACAATCGCCATGCGAAGTTTCAGTGGCGCATAACCCTTCTGATCCTGGATGGCATGCCCACACTCGTGCGCGGCGATGCCCAGCGCAGCAACCGAAGGCGTATTGTAAACATCTGTGGAGAGACACAGCCGTTTGTTCGTCGGATCATAGTGATCGCCAAGCATGTCGTTTATCTCCACCACATCGACATCGCGGATGTTAGCCGCAGCAAGAATCTCACGCGCCGCCTGCGCACCGGTTTTGCCGGAGGTCGCGGCGATTTGCTTCCAGCGGCCAAAGGCGCTCGATACGCGCATCTGAGCCCAAAGCCCAACGAGCAGCGGAACACCTATTAAGAAAAGCCAAGTCATCATAGTGCTGAAATGTAGTTACGAACTCTCCGACAATCAACCCGATCCGGCGTTCAACGAAATTGATCAGGCAATCTCCGTCTCTGATGAATTTTTGTAAGTTGCCGCTCCTTGGACTCAGTTCACCAGTCCATTGGGCGCACTTACGCCTAAAGTTCGAGTTGCTTGGGGAAGTTGCTGATGAGCTTATGACCGCGATCAGTGATTACGACGACGTCTTCATGCCGAACGCCTCCCACACCCGGCCAATAGATGCCCGGTTCGACCGTAAACACCTGACCGGATCGAAACGTCGCCGCCGCAAAGCGGGGTTCCTCGTGAATTTCAAGCCCAAGCCCGTGACCGGTCCCGTGAAAGAACCCGCTCCAGCGGCCGTCTCTGATGGTCGTCGGATAGCCCCTCTTGGCAAAGAAGGCTTTCGTTTCCTCATGAATCTTTTCGCCTTTGAGACCTGGCCGGAGCGCCTGCAAGACGCGCTGTTGCCCAACAAGGCAGGTCTCCCATATGTGTCTCTGCGCATCACTGGCCCTCCCGCGAACTACCGTGCGCGTGAGGTCTCCAAAATAGCCAGTGCGAGAGTCGCGTGGGAAGATGTCCAGGATGATTAGTTGGTTTGCCGAGAGAGGACCCCTCCCGCGCTCGTGTGGGTCGCAGGCCATCTCACCGCAAGCAACGATCGTGTCGCCTCGTGCCTCTCCTCCCGCACGCACTACAGCGAGTTCCATTTCAATGCGCAGGACCTCCGCAGACAAGATCCGCCCTCTCCACCGCAGTATACCGTCTTTGCGAACCTTGGTGCCTCTCAAAACCTCATGACCGCGCGCCATACCCGCCTCTGCAATACGAAGAGCCTCTTCGAGAGCTTCCACTTCCTGCGGCGTCTTGAACTGGCGTTGCGGCCAAAAAGTCCCGCCCGCAGCCTCAAGGCGAATCCGCTCGCCTTGCAAGCTTTGGGCAAGCCCAAGGGGAAAATCCCGCGGCGTCACCACATGCCTGACGCCGCGGCGCTTCAGGAATTCGCCGACTACCTTTGCGAAAGTGGGTTTGTGCTTCTTTCCCCGCTGAAGTTCCTTTTCCAGCTCCGAATAACTGGCGACCTCGTCAACTCGCGCTTCGTGGCGGCCGCGATCGACCTCGAGATCGCTCAGCAATAACACGGTTCGTCTTCGCGACTCGAGAAAGACAAACGCATCCGGCGCCCTGAATCGTGTGGCATACAACATGTCCGCCGAAGTCTCGCTGGCAGCGATGATAAGTCGTGCTGGTTTCACAGAGACTGAGTCTTGCGTAAGCCGGGCTTGCCTGTCTCACATTTTCTCGGTTTGCGGGTGAGATTTTCTCAAACATTCCGTAAAGCAAGGGGACGCATGGCGCAGACGATGGCGCATCGAAGTAAAGGAACCCCCTCGCCTACGAATTCTGCTCGAGCCAAGAGGCCGGAGGCGAGTGTTCGCCTGCACCGTTGGACCCGCCTCAGCTCGAAGAAATGGGAAGATGCATGGGCTGAGCGTCTGCGATTTCTTGGACCCTCCAAGGTGGTTTTCGTTACCTGGCCCAACTCCAATGCCCTCAAGATCGAGGCGTACTGCCAACAACGCCAGGCGAGAGAACTCGTCAGCCGGTTCGGCGGACGCGTCACTAAGGTCCCGGAGCACATCTGGACGGGTGACCCTGCACGTCCACGCGCTCCATTATCGATCCGCGGAAGGCTGAAGGTCTTTTCAGATCAACACCAGTGGCGGCAGTGGAAGCAGAGCCATTCGAATGTCGCCGGAATCTTTATTCCGGCAGGGATGGCCTTCGGCACCGGCGAGCATGCCACGACGGCGACCTGTTTACGGCTGCTCGCCGACATTGCCCGAGACGTTCCCGCCAGCTTCACCGTTCTTGACCTTGGGACGGGCGCGGGAATCCTGGCAATCGCCGCGAAGGCTCTCGGAGCCGGGAGAGTCGCGGCTGTGGACTTTGATCGTGTCGCCGTCCGCATTGCCAGGCAAAACGCCTTCACCAATGGATTCTCGATGATAAAGATTTCCCACGCCGACGTGCTCGAGCTCGGTGTCCGCAAAGTTTTCGATATTGTCCTTGCAAACCTCTTCAACGACGTCTTGATCCAAGCGGCGTCACGTATTGCCCGAGTAACCCGACCTGGCGGGTGGTTGGTTTTCTCCGGTGTCCTCCGCAATCAAGTCCGGCCAGTCGCCGAGGCTTTCGTGGGCGCGGGGTTCGCAAACCCTCGCATTATCCTCCACGGAAAATGGTGCGCGGGAGTGTGCCAGAAAACCCGATCCATACTTGTTCATCGTTGCGCTGCGAGCGGCCGAGGCCATCCATCCCGTAAAATCATTAAAAAATGCAGACCGATCACAAACCGCCGCTCTTGAGCCGTTTTATCTTTCCATCTTCGAAGTGCCACCAATGGAGCGGCGACCAGCGAATCTCTCGTGGGAAGCGCTCATGAGAGAAACCGAGTTGGTTCGGCGCTACTATCTGGACCATTACGACACCCCGAAAAGCGCCTCCGCGACCAGAATCCCGAGCCGTTCCGCATGGACTAGACCACTCCGAACCGCACCGGATCGGAGGTGCCAATCCTTTCCCACGAGGTCGAACGAAACTCGGCGAGGGCGGGGACGACGCCGCTACAGCGGCTTGGACACGCAAAGTGAAATCTCGGCAACTCCATCACTCAACTCTCACCTCTAAACCACCAACTGGAAATTGGGCCTTTTATAGGTTGACGGCTTCTTCCCCGCGCCAGTAGTTTTCCCGGTCCGCTCATGACCGGTTTCTGCCCTGTCTGGGCGTTGAAAGCCGCATGGAGCTCTCTTACGTTATCATCACACCCTATTCGATCCGGAAGTCGCGGACGGGCGGAATCTTGTCGCGGATCCTCTCTCGATCGGGTCTGGAGCTGGCGGCGGCCCGGATGTTTGCCCCTAGTCATGAATTGGTCAACGAGTTTGTCGCAGCGTTGATACCAGAAGGAACCAAGCGACACCAGGCGCAGGAACTCCTCCGTCGATATATTTTGAAGAACTTCGCGCCCGATACGGAGAGCCTGCGCCAGCGAGTCCTCCTGTTAGTTCTCCGGGGAGAAAACGCGGTCCTGCAAACCCGCGCTGTCACCGGTCACCTCGTCCAGGAGCGCCCCCGCGGAGAGACGATCCGCGACACCTACGGTGACTACATCGTCGAAGACGGGCGACTCGTCTATTTCGAACCAGCAGTGCTCGCCGCACAAGATTCCGATTCGGCGCGAAAACACCTGGCAATCTGGGCAAAATACTCCAACTCCGATGGCGGCATTTTGGATGATTGCATTCCCTACCCCGCGGGCGAGAATGTCGAAAAGACGTTGGTCTTGATCAAGCCCGACAATTTTCGCTTTCCGAACGCGCGGTTAGGGGGTGTGGTTGACCTCTTTTCGCGTGCAGGACTCTCGATCATCGGCTTCAAGGTTCACAACATGAGCGTGGCAGAAGCCGAGGAATTCTACCGACCGGTGCTGGACGCCATGGTTGCGAAATTGACCGGCACCAGCGGAAGACGGGCTCGCGTTGCGCTCGAAGAGGAATTCGGCGTCGCGATGAACGACTCAACAGAACACCAGCTTGGCGAACTCATTGGGCCCTTGGCTGGTCGTAGCTATTGGGAGGGTATCATCCAGTTCATGGCGGGCACCCGTCCCAGTGAATGCTCGCCCGAGCGCCACACCGTCGCTGGAAATCAAAAGTGCGTCGCCCTCGTGTATCAAGGGGTTGATGCGGTCCTCAAGATTCGCGAAGTCCTCGGACCGACCGATCCGGCAAAAGCGCCTTTTGGGACGATCCGTCGCGAATTTGGTCAGACCATTATGATCAACGCCGCCCACGCCTCCGACTCGGCGGAAAACGCCAAGCGCGAGATGGACATTATTCGCGTCGCAGAAAACAATCTTCAACCACTTATCTACGCTCACCTCTCCTAAAGAAAACATGCAACTTGCTACTCGCGTTCAAGAACTAACTCCCTCGCTCACCCTCGCCATCGACAGCAAAGCCAAAGCGCTCAAGGCCGAAGGCATCGACGTCTGCGGCTTCGGAGCTGGCGAGCCGGACATGGATACTCCCGAGCACATCAAGGCGGCCTGCATCGAAGCAATTCAAGCGGGCTTCACGAAATACACACCAAGCTCCGGCCTGCCGGAGCTGCGTCAGGCCATCTCGGAAAAGTTCAAGAAGGACAACAATCTCGACTATAAGCCGAGCCAGATCATTGTCAGCAATGGTGCCAAGCAGTCGTGCTACAACGCGGTAACCGCGGTGTGCGATCCCGGCGACGAAGTTATCATCCCAGCACCCTATTGGTTGAGCTATCCGGAGATGGTTCGTCTGGCGGGAGCCGAGCCCGTCATCGTCGAAACAACCGAGCAGAGCGCTTGGAAGCTCACGGCGGAACAGTTCGAGAACGCGATGACTCCAAAAACGAAGATGATCATCATCAATTCGCCGGGCAACCCAACAGGATCGGTCTATACCCGCGAGGAGCTGCGCGCGATTTCCGAGGTGGCCGCTGAAGAGGAAATCTATATTCTGTCGGACGAGATCTACGAACGCCTCACCTACGAAGGCGCAGAGCATGTCAGCATCGCCTCACTTACTCCCGAGGCGCACGATTTGACCATTACGGTGAACGGCTTTAGCAAGGCCTACGCAATGACGGGATGGCGATTGGGCTACTTGGGAGCGCCAGAGGCGATCGCCAAGGCCATCGATTCGATGCAAAGCCACAGCACCTCGAACCCATGTTCATTTGCTCAAAAGGGCGGAGTGGCTGCTCTGAAAGGCGATCAACAGTGCGTCATCGACATGCGCGACGAGTTCGATATCCGCCGCGAGTACATGTTCGATCGGCTCAGCAACATTTCCGGTCTGAGTGCTGTGCGCCCGACGGGAGCCTTCTACATTCTCGTCAACGTGAGCAGCTATGGGCTAAAGTCGCAGAACTTTGCCGATCGACTGCTGAGTAAGGCGAATGTAGCCGTCGTTCCAGGGATCGCCTTCGGCGACGACCGGACGATCCGGCTCAGCTACGCCACGAGCCTCGATGTCATTAAGAAGGGGCTCGACCGTCTCGAAGATTTCTGCAAAACGCTCTGACCGCCTTAAGGCAGCGACGCGTATTCCCGGCTTTTCTGGGCGGCACCTCAATGGTCGAACCAAGCAAGCACCACGTCTAGACGGCGGTGGGCCCACCTAGACGCGCCTGGCGCGGACACTGCTACGACTTACGCGCTTTCGACGTTTACGCGACGGCCATTCCGGTCGAACTTCACACGGCCGTCCACGAGTGCAAAAATTGTGTAATCGCGTCCGAGACCAACGTTTCTGCCCGCAAGGAATTTGGTGCCCCGCTGCCGTAGAATGATGTTTCCGGCGATCACGGACTCTCCACCAAACTTTTTCACACCTAGACGCTTGCTTGCGCTGTCGCGTCCATTCTTGACGCTTCCTTGTCCCTTTTTGTGAGCCATAAGCCTGAACTATGCGGTGATGGATTTGATCTTCAGCCGGGTCAGCTGGCGGCGGTGACCGACGGTGCGATGATAACCCTTGCGGCGCTTGTACTTGAAGGCAATGACCTTTGGCGCCTTGGTCTGCTCGAGGATCTCGGCGGTGACTGCAGCGCCCGTCACCAGTGGCGCACCGATCGATACGGAGTTCCCATTCGATACCAGAAGAACCTCTTCGAATTTGGCGTCCGCCCCCGGCTCGAAGGCAAGCTTTTCAACCTCAATGACGTCACCTTCCGCGACGCGGTATTGCTTGCCACCGGTTTGTATCACTGCGTATGCCATGGGTTCGTCTCCTCTGTAGGAACCTGCGAAAATCCCACACCTCCCCTGCTCCAGCAAGCGAAATTTTTCCCTTGCGCGGGGGTTCGCGAACGGCAACCTTCGGCTCTCTGCGCTGCTCGGGTGGTGAAATGGCAGACACGTACGTTTGAGGGGCGTATGCCGAAAGGCATGGGGGTTCAAGTCCCCCCCCGAGCACTTGCTAAGTTGATGGCTGAGAGTTGAGAAGGTTTGCGCGGACCAGCCTCCAGGAAACGGCCGAGGTTTTCTCGTCGAGTGTCATCCATGCCCAGCTGGGCGGCACACCGCGGCTCGGGCCGCCGAGCGTCCCCGGGTTGAGGACGCGGGTCAGACCGACGATTTCGTCGCGAGGGATATGCGTGTGGCCGTGGAGGAGGAAATCTGCTCCGCCGATACGCGATGGAGGGATGTGAATGAGAAGAAAAGTTTTACCGACGCGTTCGAGGAGCAGTTGGGGCGGCAGATTGAGGCCCCAGTCATTGTTACCGAGTATGCCATAAAAAGGCCTGCCGAGCGCCTTGACGGCATCGAGGGTTTGCTGATCGCAATAGTCCCC
>DATDKN010000025.1:0-4103 GCA_036519995.1 Terrimicrobium sp.
AGCCTCAAGGATTGAACAGTTTGTCGAATAGAAAAACTTTCTGCGACAAGTTACGTGCGCTGCGTGTCTGTTGACGGGTTGCGGCTGCTTATGTTACACGGCAGCCGTCTGCGATCAGGGCGAGGCACCCATTGAACAAGGGGAGGTTTAGCCATGTTTAGACCTGTACTTGGCCTAATAGGAATCCTGATACTCCTCCTGATAGCTCACTCATCTCACGCGCAGCAAGCGGAGGCTCCGGTTTATAAACACGGTGACTGGTGGCGGGTGAAAGTTGATGTGGTCCGTCCTGCTGGCGTCTCGGTTTCAGGTCCAGTACTGGAACGCTTCCCGGAGTACATCGTCAAGTTTGAATCCAATAAGCCGAAAGTCTTCGGCGTTCAAGGAAACGAAACTGTAGAAGCCGACTTGCCTGTGGTTATTCCATTAGTTCTTGGTAGGCCCGGTTGGCTGGGGGCTCTGCTGAGATTTCCGATGCGTATTGGTCTGACTTGGTCCGAGCGAATCAAATTCCAACCTCTCGGCACACAGTTGCGATCGGAAGAGGTTCAATACGAGGTCCAAGCCTTTGAAAAGATCAAGACTCCAAAAGGCGAGTTCAACGCCTTTAAACTGGTCATGACTATGAACGCACCGCAAAGTGCGCGTCCCAAGCCCGGGGGTCGCACAGAAGTTCGGATTCACACTTACTACTATGCCCCCGATGTCAAAGCTATTGCTTCATTTGACACGGCCGGAAGCGCTCGTGTGACGTCCTCGCTGATCGATTACAGCTTGGCAAAATAAAAAATCTCGGAGAGAGCCGCTCACTCTCGCCGTGGCAAATTTCTGGATCGCTACCGTTACAGGTTTGTCTGTCGGTTCATAAGCCGCTGAATCGCACAAATAATTTCTGTTTTGCCGGGGACGAAGCACTTTTCAAGCGCGGGGCTTGCGGGAACTGGAGCGAACGGAGCAGCAACGCGCGCGATCGGACTGTCGAGGTAGTAGAAAGCTTCCTGTTGAGCCTGACTGACAATTTCGGCTCCGATCCCGTCCTGTTCAACGGCTTCGTGGACGATGATGAGCCGGCTCGTCTTCTTGACTGAACTCACGATAGTTTCGACATCCAGCGGGGATAGAGTCCGCGGGTCGATGACTTCGACGGAGATACCACTGGAAGAAAGCTCTTCGGCGGCTTCCAGAGCTGCGGGCAGCATCTTCGCAGTAGCTACAATCGTCAAATCTTCGCCTTGCCTTGCGACCGCAGCTTTGCCGATCGGTACGAGATACTCACCCTCCGGGACTTGACCGCGCGTCCAGTAAAGGCCGCGATGCTCGATAAACACCACCGGGTTGTCGTCACGGATGGCGGCCTTGAGAAGCCCTTTGGCATCTGCGGGATTCGAAGGGATTACCACTTTCAAGCCCGGTACATGGACGAGCCAAGACTCCAGACTCTGAGAATGGTGTGCGCCCATGTTGCCGCTGATGCCGCACTGGACGCGAACGGTCAGGGGAATCTTCAGCTGCCCGCCGGACATGTAATGCAGCTTGGCGGCGTGGTTGACGAGCTGGTCCATCGCCAAAGTAATGAAGTCGATGAACATGATTTCCACCACCGGGCGGAGTCCTGCAGTGGCCGCGCCAATCGCGAGTCCCATAACCGTTCCTTCGCTGATGGGTGTGTTGACCACACGGTTCTTGCCGAAAGCTTCGGCAAGTCCGGCGGTGACACCGAACGGCCCGCCCAGCGCGACGTCTTCACCAAAGAGATAAACCGATGGATCGTGGCTCATCTCTTCGTGTAAGCCGGTGCGGATTGCTTCGAGGAAGCTCTGTTCAGGCATGGAAACGTTACGCCGTCACTTGACTCGCCACTTCATCCGGCGCCGGCCAGGGAGAGGCAAGAGCAAACTGGGCAGCCTCCTCAATAAGATTGCGCGTTTCGTTCTCGACGGCTGCGATGTCTTTGTCGGATATCGCTTTTCTGCGCTTGAGTTCGCGGGTGAAGCGGGCGATAGGATCCTTTTCTTTCCATTCGGCCAGCTGTGACAGCTCGCGGTACTTCGCCGGATCGCCTTCATAATGGCCTTTCAAACGATGAGTCAGGCATTCGACGAACGCCGGCCCCTTGCCTGTGCGCGCGTGTTGCACCGCTTTGGTCATGGCCTTGCGCACCTCCAGCAGATCGTTGCCATCCACGGTGGCGCTCGGAATCTTGTATGTCTCTGCGTGGCGCGCAAGGCGCTCGATGAGAGTGTGGGAGGAGAGCGGCGTAAACTCGGCGTACCCGTTGTTCTCGCACACGAAGATTACAGGCAGCCGCCACAGGCTCGCGATATTGAGCGACTCATGAAATGCGCCGGCCTGGCCTGCGCCGTCGCCGAAAAACACCACGGCGACCTGCCCTTTGCTTTTCTCCTTGGCAGCGAAAGCCGCGCCCAGAGCAAGAGGAATGGTGCCGCCCACGACTCCCGTCGCTGTGACGAAGCCAGCGTCGAGGGCGACAATGTGCATGGAGCCGCCTTTACCCGCACAGTAGCCGGTGGCGCGACCCGCGATTTCAGCCATGAGCCGCTTGATATCGGCACCCTTGGCAATAGCGTGGCCGTGGGAGCGATGGCCACCGAAGACATAATCGTCGGCTCGAAGTAGACTGCAGATTCCAACGGCGACGGCCTCCTGGCCGATGCCCAAGTGGAGCAGACCCATGATCTCACGCAAGGCATAGAGCGCGGAGACTTTTTCTTCGAACGCGCGAATGAGCAACATCGTACGAAGGAGAGGGACCAGCTCTCTTGGGTTTTCTTTCTTAGTTGCCATGGCCTATCGAAGGAATGTCGCGCGACTAGCCTCGATTATTCAAATCTGAGGGACCGAGAAGCGAGCCTCTCTGGTCGCGGACAATGGGTCCGTGTCTTGAGGAGGCCTGCGAACTCGAGGGGTAGAGTGTACAGCCGGAAAGAGACGCAAGCTCATAGCCAAGTTCCCTAGAAGTCATTGCAGCTTTACGCTCATGCGCCCGCTCGCTTCGATGCTCACTCCTCGGTCCCTCAATAGTCCGAGCTAGCGAAGCACCGCGCGGATTGCCTCTATAATACGATCTTCACGCGGGCCAATGTAGTCTTCCAGCGGCGGGCTGTAGGAAACCGGCACGTCGAGTGTAGCAACACGACGAATAGGTGCCTTGAGCTTGTCAAAGCCGCTCTCGACAATGCGTGCGGCGATCTCTGCTGCGACACCACAACTTTGATGGGTTTCATCGACGATGACCACGCGACCGGTTTTTTCTACGGACGTCATCAGGGTCGCCAGGTCGAAGGGCACCAGCGTCCTTGGGTCGACGACTTCCGCGTTGATTTTCTCGTTGGCGAGCTTTTCGGCGACCTGCAAGCAACGCTGGACCATATATGAGGTAGCGATAACCGTTACATCACTGCCGTTACGTTTTACATCAGCAACGCCAAATGGAATCGCCGAGTCGTTTTCCGGCACGTCGCCTTTCACGTCGAGCAGCTGAACGTGATCGATGAAAATCGTCGGGTTGTCACTGGCTACGGACGTCTTAAGAAGGCCCTTTACATCTCTGGGCGAAGAAGGAAGAACGATTTCCAATCCCGGGTTGTTCCAGAGCATGGCCTGGGGGCTGGCGGAGTGTTGTGCGGCGCCACCGCCACGGAGGCCATGAAAAAGATGAAACACCACCGGCACGCGGGTCTGACCGCCTGACATGGAGAAAGCATTGGCGGCTTCGTTGGCAACCTGCGGCCAACCTTCGAAAATGAAGCTTCCGGTGCTGATGTCGACAATGGGCCTGAGACCGGCCATCGCGGCGCCGGTGGCGAGGCCGCAGAAACCCAGCTCGGAGATCGGCGGCGCCATGATCCGGTCGCGATACTTACTGGCCAATTCTTGGTAGACGTGACGGTGCGGACTCAAGCTTAAGAAAGTGCCGTTGATGAGATGCACTGTCGGATCCGCCGCCATGATCTCATGCAGCGCCTCGAACTTTGCTTCGTAATAGGCAATCTCTCTCATGACTGGCTCTCAGGCGAAGTATTCTTGGACCGCCTCTTCCGGCTTTGGATACGGACTTGCCACGGCAAATTCCACCGCGTCAG
>DATDKN010000026.1:0-5528 GCA_036519995.1 Terrimicrobium sp.
TGGGGGTTTACTGGACTTCGCCGCAACCAAATATCGTGCTTGTGGGTCTCGGCCATGTACTCGTCCACCAGCGGCTTCCACTTCAAAGGAAAAAAACGACACGGGAGTTCAAACTCCAAAGGGCGAAACAGCAAAATCAAAAAACGGTTAGGAATGCAGACGTCGACGAGCTCGAACGTTGCTTTCGCAAGCTTCGCACCATCATCGACTTCGTGGAGTCGAACTAAAAGCTCCTCCGCCGCACGATTGGTATGAAACGGAAGAAACGACACCTTTTGGTTCGTTTGCACCATAGCCATCGTTCAACCTTCCTTTAGCATTCAACCTTAGCAGCGACAAGTGTTACGTCTTGAGCCACGAGGGCGGCACCGAAATGCCGGCGCCGCCAAGGGGATTGGCTTGCCTCCTTGCCAGCTGGAGAATTCGGCGACGCTCGACTAAGAGCAAAGCTTAAACCAGGGAAGGCTCGGGCAAACGAAGTGTGCAGCATTTGGTTCAAATGCACTATAGTGGGTTCGGCGGCGGATGCTCTACTGTCATCGAAAAGGAACTCAACGATCGAACCGTGCCGCATCGGAGACAAGAAAGAAGTGAAAGCTTTTGGTTCATTTGTACCATAGCGGAATCGCCAAACTTCTCCATACTGGAATTTGAAATTTTTCCCGTCGTAGCCCGCGAAGGACCAGGAAAAGCGGGGGGAAGAATTCAAATCGTCCGATCGGAGTAGACGCCGATGCGGATAGCGTTTCGGGATTGGGATCCAACAAGAAAGGACACGCCCCCATGTGGAAAGTCGTAATTACAGAGATTCAGGACGCGAGCGCCCTGGAGCCATTCGATGTGCCGGCGGGGGCTTTTTCTGTTAGCAAGGAACGATTTGCGCGGACCCTGGAGAATCTCGATCTACCCTGGTTGATCGACGCCCTCGAGGCAATGCAATCCACGCAGGAATACGCGAGAGAAGTGCGGTCGGTTTCGAGCGAAGGAACTCCGCCGAGCCGGAATTCGTTGCGGGCGAACGCGGGCTCTGAAATGCACCGCCTGAACCGAGAGCGGTCGCGACCGATAGTAGTTGCAACTCAATTTGTTTCGAAAAACGGTCCATGATATTCAACCATCTCCAGAAGCGGATTACCGGGCCGCCATCTACACCGCCATCTACACTTCAGCTCCAAGGGCTTTCCAACGGCACCCTTCGTCAAGCTTCCTCGGCTTCGGATGACGAGCTGCAAAGTCTCGAGGGCGAAGAGATCGCTCAACGCAGCGGTGGGATCTTTCAAGATAACGACTTCGTTTTCGTCAGTGACAACGTGAACTGCTGGGTGGTGCGTGCTGCGGACATTTCGGTGCTCGAAGCATGCGGAAATTACACGCGTGTCTACTTCAACGACTCCTCAGCCTTGATTCGGCGCCCTCTCCGAGAGTGTGAGTGCCGGTTGAATCCCTCCACGTTCTTCCGCACCCGGCGCGATTGTGTGGTCAATCTTAGCCGCGTGAAGCAAATGCGGATGCTCGACGCCAAGCGCTTTCTGTTTGTTCTGTTGGACGGCAAAGAGGTGCCAATGTCCCGAAAGCAGAGCCTTATCTTCCGAAAGACAAAGGCCTTCTAAGCCGAAAATCTTGCGCCGAAAACCGCCGGTCGGCGCTTGGGTGCGGACGCTCGCTGGCCTCGACTTTGAAACAGGATTTTTGACTTGGTGAATGGGCCAGTGTCGCGCCTTCGGGGAGTGGGCAGGATCAACACCAGCCACCCCACTCACGGAGCTGGCTGAGGGCGCGCGCGCGATGGCTTAGGCGATTCTTGGTCGCCACGGGAAGTTCGCCAAACGTCTGTGAAAAACCCTTCGGCGTAAAGAGTGGATCATAACCAAATCCCTCCACGCCGCGCGGCGATGAGGCAATCAGTCCCTCGACGACACCGCTGAACGCTGCAAGTTTGCGGCCGGCGCGTGCAAGAACGATGACGCAGCGAAATCGTGCTCGTCGCTCCTGTTCAGGAATCTGCTCGAGGTTTTTCAGGAGCAAGGTGTTATTTTCAGAATCGCTGGCAGCTTCTCCCGCGTATCGGGCGGAGTAGATCCCGGGAGCGCCTCCCAGGGCGTCGACCTCCAGACCGGAATCGTCAGCAATAACCCATCCCTCGAAAAGCTGTGACGCGACCACCGCTTTGAGCTCGGCGTTTTCTTCGAAGCTGGTTCCAGTCTCCTCGACTTCATGCATGGTCGGCAGAATGGACAAGTCCGACACTTCGAAGGAATCTCCGAGGATGGTCCGAATCTCGCGTAGCTTGTGCAGATTTCGCGTGGAGATAAGCAAGGGAATTGGCGATGTGCACATCTCTCCTCTGTTGCGCTGGAAATGAGCGGCCGGCAAGAAATTGATTTTTCTTGGCCCGGAGTGCTTCCAAAGTAGGCTTGAACATGGATCAGCTCTTCAAGCGCGCACGACAACTCGCAAAGCCGATGCTTGCCTGGCTGCGGGCATGGCCTTGGTTCGTAGCCAGCATCGTGCTTGGATTTTGGATCGAAGAAAACTTTCCATTTTCGCATTGGCCGATGTATTCAAATTTTTCGAGGGAGTCGGGTTACGTGTATGTGATCAATGCTGCTGGGAAACCGATCGCCGCGGCGACACTGTTGGAGACTGCTCCGAGACTTCGACGCCAGTTTGAGCGAGAGCGGCGGACGGAACTCAATCGTGTGAAAACTGGCAAGGCGGTGAAAACCCCCGCCGAGATTGAGCGGGACGCCGCAACGCATCTCTTGAAACGGCTCGCACAGCGATTGTCTCCCGATGAGCGAAAATCCGCAACCGGGCTGGGCCTGGTCAGCGCGCGGCTGAGAATGGACGGCAACCGCAAGATCACAGTGACGGAGCGGACAGTAGCGACGATTGGGTTTGAGGGCATACCTTACACGCCGGCCTTCGGCGACGAACTCCTCAAGGAAGCCCTTTAATTGAGCCGGGCCATGGACAAGCGCGCTCTCACCGACATCGTTCCTCGAATAGATTTCGCCTGGTGGGAAACAGCCATCATGCGGGCAGGGTTTGCCATGCTCCTCCTGACTCGCTTTCCCTCTCTCGGTTCTCTTCCGGCCCCCGGCGCCGAGCTTCGCTTTCCAAACGGCTTGGCCAACTGGATCGATATGACCTGGGCCCTCGACCCCGGGGCCTACTCGTTCATCACCATCCTTCTGAATGCTGCCGCAGCCCTTTACATCACCGGCTTTGCCTTTCCGCTCTCCTCCACGGTGTTGTTCCTCTGCTACCTGGTGACTGGAACCTTGCAGAATTCGCTCGGCTCCATCAGCCACTACTATCAAGTGATGACACTCATGCTGCTCGGACAGGCGATCGCCGCCTGGCTGTGGACCGCACTGGGGCCAGACGGGCTAGAGGCTTGGACACGTTCCCCCGCCTCCTTGCACTCCTTCACAACGCGGGTGACCCTGCAGGTTCTCGCAGGTAATTACGTTCTCTGCGCGCTCACCAAACTCATCCAGAGCGACGGCGCCTGGATTTGGAATAGTCAGTATATGCCCGTGCAATACGCGAAGATTCAGGCCCAGCATTATTATACCACCTTACAGAATCCGGAGCTCGGTTGGGGAAGGACGCTCAACGAACTCTGCACCCAACATGTCTGGCTGTGCATGCTCGTCTACGCGCCCGGATTGATCGTGGAACTGCTCACCTTTCTGATGCTTTTCGGCCGCGTCTGGCTGCTGCTCGTCGGCCTTGTGGTCGTCGCTATGCACACACTCGTCGAGATCACCATGAACCTGGCTTTTCCTCAGCACCAGTGGATCTTCTTCCTCTACGCCGTCAATCTTCCGTTCTGGATCATTAGAGGAATTCAGAGCCTTCCGATCGGACTGCGCCGACATCCCGCCTAAGAAGATAAGAGACCATACGGGATCTTGACTGCCTGCCTAAGCCGTCATGTCCTGTATCGCCCGGCCATGGCATCCCAACGCAAGCAATTTCCTTTTGTTGATTTCGAACCCAAATGGCAGTCGCGATGGCTGGCCGAGGGAGGGTTTCGTGCGCCCAATCCGAGAGACGTCGGTTTCGATGCAGCAAAGCCCAAGTACTATGTCCTCGACATGTTCCCTTATCCGAGCGGCGAGGGGCTGCACGTGGGCCATGTGGAGGGATACACCGCCACCGACATCCTCGCTCGCTACAAACGGATGCGCGGCTTCAACGTTCTGCATCCGATGGGGTGGGACGCTTTCGGACTCCCAGCAGAGCAATTTGCCATCAAGACCGGACAGCATCCTCAGATCACCACTGGGCGCAACATCGCTCGATTCCGAGCACAACTTCGATCGATCGGCTTCAGTTACGATTGGACACGCGAATTCAGCACCACCGACCCGGATTATCTTCGATGGACCCAATGGATTTTTCTCAAGCTCTATGGTTCATGGTTTAATCCCCAAACCCAAAAAGCAGAGTCGATAGGAACTTATCAAGGCGAAGACCCAGACAGCGTCCGGCTCGCCTACGTCGCCGAGATGCCAGTGAACTGGTGCACCGCGCTTGGCACAGTCCTGGCCAATGAGGAAGTCGTCGATGGCAAGAGCGAAATCGGGGGCCACCCAGTCGAGCGACGCCCGATGAGACAATGGATGCTTCGCATCACCGCCTATGCAGAGCGGCTAATCGATGAGCTCGAAGGGCTGGACTGGCCACACGGCATCAAACTCCTACAACGGAATTGGATCGGCCGAAGCGAAGGCGCCGCCGTGAAGTTCAGTCTGGCAAACGGCGGCAGCGACTTGGAAGTATTCACGACGCGTCCGGACACACTTTTCGGCGCCACCTACATGGTGCTCTCACCCGAGCACCCGTTCGTCGCTGAGATCACTGCCCCCGAGCAATTGCAGGACGTGGAAGCCTATCAACGCGAGGTCGGCTCGAAGTCCGACTTGGAGCGCACCGAACTAACCAAGGAAAAAACTGGTGTGTTTACCGGCGCATACGCGATCAATCCGGTAAACGGCGAAAGAATTCCGATTTGGATCGCGGACTACGTGCTCATGGGTTACGGGACTGGGGCGATCATGGCGGTCCCGGCGCACGACCAAAGGGATTTTGAATTTGCCAAGCAATTCGGATTGGAGATCCGGCGCGTCGTTCAGGAAGTTGGAGATGACCGGACAATGGACGGTTCTAACGTTCCGATGGCCGCGGCGTTTAGCGGAGAAGGCATCGCCGTCAACTCCGCGCTGCTGAATGGACTACCCACACCTCAGGCGAAGGATAAGATCGTGGCTTGGCTCGAGCAGCAGGGTTTGGGGCAGAGAACTGTTAACTACAAGCTTCGCGATTGGTTGTTTTCGCGACAGCGGTACTGGGGGGAACCGTTTCCGATCGTTTGGGAAAATGGCCGACATCGCGCTCTCGACGAGAGCGAACTTCCCCTTCTCCAACCAGCGATGGACGATTTCAAGCCTACCGGCACGCCAGAGCCGCCGCTCAGCAAAGCGCGCGATTGGGTAAACTATTCCGGCTCCATCAGG